>CAZUXX010000499.1:0-692 GCA_964624215.1 uncultured Planctomycetaceae bacterium | reverse complement strand
CGGCTTGCTCACCGAGGCGTCGACCGTCACAGGGCAACGATTCGGCTGATTGGGCGGCGTTTCGCGGGGGGCGTGACCGAATCGTGTTTGCGGGGCGCCCTTCTTGCGTTGGACCCATCAGCGGGTTAGGATGCATGGTGACCGCGACCTCTGCCTGCAGCTGGCCCGCGGTTCGTGCGTGAATGCACGCCCGCCTGCCGGACTCCTCTCCGGCTACCCCGTCCCCTGATGGGAACGGTGGATCGGCACTCGGTTTGAAGAGATCCGGAGGGGTTTGTCGCCGGACTCGACGGACAGCATGACCGGGTCGCGCCACGCTTAGTTCCACCGGTCTGCACGTCGACGTGCCTGCAAGCCTTCCGGCATGTTCGAGGTATTCGAAATGCCGTGCTCGACCAGGTGGCCGCTGCTGCTGTACGGAATTGTCTGTCTCTTGCCCGCCCTTTCGTACGCGGACGACGCCGCTTCCCCCGCCGGGACTGACGATTCGAAGCCGGTCAGTTTCTACAGGGACATCCGGCCGCTGTTGCAGACGCATTGCCAGGGATGCCATCAGCCGGCCCGCGCAGGTGGCGAGTATGTCATGACGTCGTTCGATCGTCTGCTGACGGGGGGCGAGAGCGGGGACGCGGCCATCGTGCCGGGCGATCCGGATGCCAGTCCACTGGTGCAGCTGATCACGCCGGAGAATG
>CAZUXX010000498.1:3270-3489 GCA_964624215.1 uncultured Planctomycetaceae bacterium | reverse complement strand
ACTCGAAGGTCGATTTGCGTCTGAGCGTGTGGTGGTAGGCCTGGGCGAAGCGGTGGGCTTCGTCGCGGACGTACTGCAGCAAGCGGAGCGCGTATGAGTGACGGGAGAGTCGTTGTGGCTCGCTTTCTCCCGGGAGGAAGACCTCCTCTTCGCGTTTGGCGAGTGAGATTGTGAATGGGGGCGTGATGTTGATGGCCCGGAACGCCTCCATGACGGAGC
>CAZUXX010000498.1:0-3260 GCA_964624215.1 uncultured Planctomycetaceae bacterium | reverse complement strand
ATCGATGAGGAGGATGTCGGGGAAGCGTTCGCCCTCGCGCTGGAGTCGGCGGAACCGTCGGCTGACGACTTCCCGCATGGCAGCAAAGTCGTCGACCCCGGTGACGGTGCGGATCCTGTACCGCTTGTAGCCGTGCTTGAAGGGGAGGCCGTCGATGAACTGGACGAGGCTGGCGACGGTTTCGCCTCCCTGCAGGTGGGCGATATCGACCCCTTCGATGACTCGGGGCGTTTCGGGGAGGCAGAAGACTTTCCGCAGGCCGGCGAGTCCTTTTTTCGGATCGACGTAGAAGGCCTCGGGCTGGGCGTGCTCGCTGAGGTTGCCCCGCATGTTGAGGGTTTCGAGCGCCTTGATTTCGTCGCGGAGACGGGCGGCTTTCTCGAACTTCATGTCGCGGGAGGCCTGCTGCATTTCTGCGGTCAGTTCGCGGATCAGCCGGGTCTTGTTGCCGTCGAGCAGCATCCTGAGCCGACGGATGTCTTCGCGGTAGTCTTCCTTCGAGATCCGCAGGTTACAGGGAGCGGTACACTGGTTGATGCTGGCCAGCAGGCAAGGGCGGAACCAGCGCCAGCGTTCGTCGTTTTCGTCGATATCGAGTGAGCAGGTACGAAAACGGAAGATCTTCTGGAGGAGGGCGATGGTGCCGCGGAGCTTCTTGGCGGAGGGGAAGGGTCCGTAGAGTTTGACTCCCTTCGTCCGGGGAGTGCGGGTGAACTCGACCCGGGGGAAGTCTTCGTTGGTCGTGATCTGGAGGTAGGGGAAGGTTTTGTCGTCCTTCAGATCGGAGTTGAAGCGTGGCTGGATGTCCTTGATGAGGCGGGCTTCGAGGAGGACGGCGTCGACTTCCGAGTCGGTTTCGATGTAATCGACGTCTGCGATCTCGGGGACCAGATCGGCTGTCCGTCGGTCGGAGGCTGCGGCGGCGAGAAAGTAGCTTCCCGCACGGTTGCGGAGATTCCGTGCCTTTCCGATGTAGATGACCCGCCCGTGGGCGTCCTTCATCAGGTAGACGCCGGGTGCGGTGGGGAACGTACGGACCTTCTCCCGCGGCGGGAGGGGCGTGAGGGTGCCGGAGTCCTCCGCGGGTTGCGAATCGGGTGGTAGCGGGCTTCCCTGCGACATGCCATGATTCTAGGCAGGGGAGCAGTCGAGGGAAGCGGCGGCCACGACAGGAACGAAGGCTGTTGCCGGTTCAGGGAAGGTGAAGTCGTCGGAGATTCTCCGGCAGCGATGGCGTCTCCCGTGTGACCGGAGGGTGGATCGCTTGCGAGGCGAGGGATGGCGGGCCGTGGTGGTGTGAATGCGGGCTGATAGCTCAGATGGCTGATTGATGTCTGACGATCTGGACAACCTGACAGTCGAGCGGTTTCTCGAGATTCGATTCGACCTGCCTGATGCGGGACAGTGGGCGGAACTGGAGTCGGGTCGGGTGCGGATGCTGGAGCCGCCGTCGACGGAACACGGGACGGTCGTGCTGAACCTGTCGAAGGCGCTGGCGGAGTTTTTCACGCCGGATCAGCCAGCGTATGCGTGCTTTGATCTGGGGCTGGTGCTCAGACGCAACCCCGATACGGTGCGATTTCCTGCCGTGTCGATCTACACCAGTGGAGACCGGTTTGCCGAGCTGGACCGCTCGGTCACGGATCGGCGGCCGGATCTGGTCGTGGAGATTGCGTCGGATCCGGATCGACTGATGCGGTCCACCGAGCGAGCGATCGACTATCACGGTGTGGGGATCTCCCGCGTCTGGGTGATCGATCCGGTTGCCCAGAGCGTGCGGATTCATCCGGCCGGAGCGGATGAGAAACGACTGTCCGGGAAGGAGACGGTGACGGAAGAGGAGCTGCTTCCGGGGTTTTCCGTGACTGTGCAGGAGCTGTTTCGTGAGCCGGAATGGTGGATCTCCGGGGGCCGCGTGAACGGGTCGCCGTAGGATCGGATTCCGGGGTGGATCGAGTGCGAGTTGCGCGAAAGACGGTTCGGCCGGTTTGTGCCGGCGTCAACGTTCCCGCAGAAGAGCGCCGCTGCGACTTGTCTCGTGTTCCAGTGAGACTTTACTCGGGGTCGTCGTCTTCGTCGCGAAGGTTACTGAGCAGACGTCCCCAGAGGAGGTAGTGGAGCCCGAAGAAGAGGCCGGCTGCGGCAACGACCAGCATCATGTAGAAGCCGGTGGGGAAGACGGCACTCATCAGGAATGCGAAGCCGACCGCCATGGCGGCGAGGATGATGACGGCCAGGCAGGTGGCTGCGTTGCGGGCTTGGAGTGTGGGTGGCGGGTCGTCGGGATCCGGTTCGGGAAGCGGCAGATTCATCGCAGGGCTCCTGCTGCGACGAGTCGTTCTAGCTGCTGCTGCCGGTAGTAGAAGTTGTCTTCGAGGGTGGCTGTGATTCGCTCTTCGGTGGCGATGAATCCGAGGAGTCCGCCGGGGGGATCGAACTCGATTTCGTCAGTCATGCGGCAGCCGTCTTTGTCGGGGACGAAGAGGTGGACGTGTCGCCAATGCTTCGTCGGGCCTTCGGTCTGGACTTCGACGATTCGCTGGTGGGGGGTGGCTTCTTCGATCAGATGCTCGGCCTTCTGGACCTGGCCGAAGCTGATGATTTCGAAGCGGATGAGTGAGCCGGTCTGAACAATTTCGGGAGCCTCGACGAAGTTGAGTCCGGTGGTGGGATCGCTGATGCGGGCGACGTTCCGCGGTTGCGCAAGGAAGTCGTAGAGCTCTCTGGGAGAGCAGGCGAGGGGGGTGTGCCAGATGAAGCGGGCCATGGGCGTTGAACTAAAGTTGACTGAGAAAAGCGACGAGTGCCCGGAGGTCGTCCTCCGCCAGCGGAGCATCCAGCTGATGGCGGTGGTTGCGGAACAGGTCTTCGAGGCTGGTGGCGCGGACATCGTGCAGCAGACGCATGCGCTGGCCTACTCCTCGCAGAGAGGGGGGATTGAATTCCTGCCTGCCGCGCTCGTCGACGAGGCCGACATCGTAGGTACCGTCGGAAGTGTAGACATCGCCGGAGTGGCAGCGCGCACACTCGAGTGATTTGAAGACGTTCTCACCGTGGGTGAGCAGGGTAGCGGCCTGATCCGGCGGCCCGGGCAGGGGAACGGGCGGAGGAGGTTCGAGCGAGCGGAGGTAGGCCATCAAATCCTCGACCTGTTCGCGGGCAAGGGGCGGGCCGTGCATGGTCGAGTCGAGCGAGAGTCGCACCTGGTCGGCGAGAGTCTGCTTGTTTCCGATCCATGCCCAGGGACCGGTCCGGCCGAC
>CAZUXX010000497.1:2083-3490 GCA_964624215.1 uncultured Planctomycetaceae bacterium | reverse complement strand
AAAGATTCATCCATCAACGAGGAGATTGACCGCTTGCGGCTACTGGCAACGAGTGCCCTGGTGTCGCGACGGGATGTCATCGTCGTCGCCAGCGTCTCGTGCATCTACGGCCTGGGCTCGCCGAAGGATTACCTGGAGATGATGGTCCCGCTGTCGGTGGGCCGCGAAATTCCCCGCGATGAACTGCTGCTGAAGCTGGTCGATATCCAGTACGAGCGGAACGACATCGACTTCCAGCGGGGGCGGTTCCGCGTGCGGGGCGATGTGATCGAAATCTGGCCCGCATACGAAGAGTTTGCATATCGCGTCGAGCTCTGGGGGGACGAAGTCGAACGGCTGACGATCATCGACCCGCTGACCGGGGAAAGCTCGCAATCGCTGCAGGACATTTACATCTATCCTGCCAAACACTTCGTTCTCCCGCAGAGCCGGATCAATGCGGCTCTCGACGAGATCGAGTCGGAACTTGCCCGGCAGCTGGCGAAGTTCCAGCAGGAAGGAAAGCTGCTGGAGGCGCAGCGACTCTCAGCGCGGACGCGGCACGATGTCGAGATGATGAAGGAAGTGGGCTATTGCCCGGGAATCGAGAACTATTCGCGTGCGCTGGCCGGGCGGAAGCCTGGTGAGCCTCCCTATACCCTCTACGACTTCTTCCCCAAGGACTTTCTGATGTTTGTGGACGAGTCTCACCAGACCGTTCCGCAGATTCGGGCGATGTTCAACGGTGATCAGGCGCGGAAGAAGACGCTCGTTGAACACGGGTTTCGACTCCCGATGGCACTGGATAACCGTCCCCTGAAATTTGAAGAATGGAACAATCGCCGCAATCAGGCAATTTTTGTCTCGGCAACGCCGGCCGAGTGGGAGCTTCAGCAGGCAGAAGGAGAAGTGGTCCAGCAGATCATCCGACCGACCGGTCTGGTCGACCCGGTGGTGCATGTGCGTCCGGCACGGGGACAGGTGCCGCACCTGATTGAACAGATCCGCCTGCGAACGGATCGGGGGGAGCGGACGCTGGTCACAACACTCACGAAGCGGCTCAGTGAAGATCTGGTTGCCTATCTGAAAGAGGAAGGCATTCGTTGCGAGTGGCTGCACTCGGAACTGGATGCCATTGAACGGGTGGAGATCTTGCGCGAACTTCGGGAGGGGAAGTTCGATGCACTGGTCGGGGTGAACCTGCTCCGGGAAGGACTCGACCTGCCGGAGGTCTCGCTGGTGTGCATCCTCGATGCCGACAAGGAGGGCTTTCTGCGGAGTGAAACGTCACTAATCCAGACGATCGGTCGTTCGGCCCGGAATGTGAATGCCGAAGTGATCCTCTACGCAGATGCGGTCACCGAGTCCATGCAGAAGGCGATCGACGAAACGAACCGCCGCCGCGAGGTTCAGCTTGCCTACAACCGG
>CAZUXX010000497.1:0-2073 GCA_964624215.1 uncultured Planctomycetaceae bacterium | reverse complement strand
TACACCAGAGACGATCCGCAAGGCAATTCGCCGGGGCATCGAGGAAGAGATCCAGGCTCGGCGTATCGAACGCGAGGCCTCGGGGACGGCCGACGAAACGCAGTTCGTCACACAGGAATACCTCGCAGAGCTCGAAGCGGAAATGCTCGCAGCGGCCGAGAATCTGGAGTTCGAACGGGCGGCCGGGCTGCGGGACAAGATCCTCGAACTGAAGAAAGCCCGGGAGAAGGGGCAGTCAGTCGTTGCTGTCGGCGGGGACGATTTGCCGGAGTCACCCCGCGGCCGGCATCGCAGAGGGAAGCGCCGCGGCAGCCGCGAGCGTGTCCCGCGACCCAAGAAGGGATGAGAGGATCGCGCCGCGGGACTGACCGCCTCTGAAAACGCGAAGCGCAAGGTTATGCCGCGTCGCTTTTCTTCGGACCGATCGGTTTGGCGTCTCCCTTTTTCGTCCGCGCCTTCAGGTCGAACAACCCGAAAATCTCGTTCGCGGTCAGGCTCAGGCGGGCATTGTCGGTGTCTCCTTCGCCGAGCACCTGGGCGAAGATCTCCCGCTTCTGGCGGAGGACCTTGTCGATCCGCTCTTCAATGGTGTCCTTGCAGATGAATTTGCTGACGATGATCTGCGAGGCGGTGGCACCGATGCGATGCGCACGGTTGATGGCCTGATCCTCCACAGCGGGGTTCCACCAGCGGTCATACAGGAACACGTAGCCGGCAAACTGCAGGTTGAGTCCGACGGCCCCGGTTCCGTAGCTCATCAGGAGCAGGTGCGATTTGGGGTCGTGCTTGAACTGGTCGAGGATCGGTTCGCGCTTCTTGGTGGGGATCCCGCCGTGATAGATCAGCGGGTTGGCCATCGGCAGCCGCGGAGCGAGCCAGTCGAGGGTCCGGGTCCACTGGCTGAAGAGAATCGCCTTTCCCCCCGACGCAGCAATTTCCTCCATGTCCGCAGCCAGCCGGTCGAGTTTCGCCGACTCGCCAGTGAGCGGGTCGTAGTTGGTGATCTGTTTCAGGCGCAGCACCAGTTCGAACACATGCTGGATGGTGATCTCTTCTCCAATGTCTCCCAGCTGCATCACGCCATCCTTCTCGGCGGTTTCGTAGGCGTGCTTCTGAGCCGGTGCCAGTTCGATCACCTCGTCGCGGTCGAGTCGCGGAGGCATGTCGAGTTTGACCATGTCCTTGGTTCGGCGAAGGACATAATCGCGACTGAGCTGGGTCAGCTGGCGAATGTCCGGAGTGGCAGCGGGCGGGATGACACCCATGAACTCGAACAGACTGGCCATCTCCTCGGGCCGGTTCTCGATGGGGGTTCCCGTGAGACACAGACTCCGCTTCCGGGGGATTGCCCGTGCCAT
This sequence comes from uncultured Planctomycetaceae bacterium, assembly GCA_964624215.1. GTDB lineage: Bacteria > Planctomycetota > Planctomycetia > Planctomycetales > Planctomycetaceae > CAZUXX01. The sequence continues at coordinate 715 of CAZUXX010000497.1, read as the reverse complement.
GGTGGAGGTGACCGACTCCCGGTTCTTGATCCGCTGGGCCTCATCCAGCACCACGAGATCGAACCGGGGCAGGCTCGACAGCTGCGTGTTGAGCGTCGATGCGAGAGCGTCGTCACCCGCTCGTGCGTTGGCACGCAGCGGACGACCGAGACCATCATGGGTGAGCAACTGGGTGCCGGTCTCTTCGCCGAGGTTCGCGATCATCTCCTGATAGTCACGAACGACCAGTTCGTAGTTGGCCAGCAGGATCATCGAACCGGGCATGTTCCAGATCATCTTGCGGCGGGCTCCATCTCCTTCGAGCGTGGTGATCGGGAGTTCTTCCGCCCAGAGTTTGAACTCGCGCTGCCAGTTGGGAATGAGTGGCTTGGGGCAGACCATCAGCACCCGCCGGACCTGGCCGGAACGCAGCATCAGCCGCAGTGCGGTGATCGTCTGCATCGTCTTGCCCAGACCCATCTCGTCGGCGAGGAGCGCCGCTTTCTGGGAGAACAGCCACGCGATCCCTTCGTACTGGTAGGGGAAGGGTTCGAACGGCATGATCAGTTCCTGCCCCTTCAGCCACGATTCCAACGGTGGCTGCAGGACATAGAATAACCGGTCTTCGAGCGACAGCGCGTCGGCCGGCGGCTTGATCCGCGTCGACTTTTTCGGTTTCGCATTCTCCGCGGCCGGTTTGGGCGGCTGGATGCGGCGGGTTTCGCGGTCCTCCTTT
>CAZUXX010000496.1:0-3490 GCA_964624215.1 uncultured Planctomycetaceae bacterium | reverse complement strand
GCGGTTCCGACAGGCCCACGCTCAGCAGCGGGGACATGAAAGAAGCCGCCAGCCGGCCGAAGCCAGCGACTGCAAGTGTACAGCGTTCGCTAACCGTGCCAAGCTAGTGCTAACCGACCGGTTCGTGCACCTCGGACAGGAGTTCGATCGGCTCCTCAATGCCGAGGGCATCCGCGAAGCGCACCACCATGTCCAATCCGGGGCAGCGGTGCCCGGACAGATACTGGCTGACGAGGGAGCGCGTGACCTTCATCTTGCGCGCGATGTCGGACTGCGACATGCCGGTCTCGTCCATCGCCCGTCACACTTGATCTACGAACCGCTGCTGAAGGAGAGTCACGCTCATGGCCTCCATTTATACCGCGGCCGCCGTTTCCCGGCGACACTTGTGTTAGGGCTGAATCACCTGATCGACGTGAGCAATGAGTGCCCTTGCTCTTCGAAGGTGGGGTGCGAACTCGATCGCTTGCTTGCGGTCCAGCCGAGACGAGCTGATCGAGAAGCGTTTCTCTGGACGTATTGAGACATCAAAGCCGTACTGTGGACTCGTACTGAATCGCACGAGGTAACCGGCAGCCGTGACCGTTTCGTCGATGTCGGTCGTGCTCCCTCTCTGGGCCTCGAAGTAGGCGTTGGTCTTCGAGAGCACCTGACCGATGACTTCGGCCTGCTCGCCCGTCAGGTGGAGCCAGTGCGTGTCGTCATCAATCCGGATCTGCGTCACTGACTCTTCGTCCTTGACGACATGCAAAGTGGCAGCGCCCGACTCTGCAACGTTCCAGACGAACTGATAATCGTCGATGTGGAACTCATCGGACCGGTCGCGAGGAGCCTCCGGGGCCGCGGGAGCAGGGGGCATTTGTGCCTCGGCCGCCGCGACGCTCACTGGTGTCACCGGGACGGACGTCTGCCCACTTTCGCGGGAACACCCAACGCAGGCGATCAGCATCGCCGTGCAAGCGGTCACTTTGAGCTTTCTCATCGGTCGCTGCTGGCCTCCGTCAACAACGCGGCAGCACGACTGAGGACCGGTTGATAAAACCGGTCCTCAAGTGAGTACACCCCGCAGGGCTCGAACCTGCAACCTCCGGTTCCGTAGACCGGTGCTCTATCCAATTGAGCTAGGGGTGCATCTGCATCAGGTCGGCAACACGCGGTCGCCAGCCGAACCGAAATCGATCGGGCGAATGGCCGCCGCACACTGCCAGCGATCCTGCACGAGTCGTCGCGAACGAACCCGGACAAGACACCGGCTGACTTCGGCCCAAAGACCGAAACGTCACCGGCGAGCGACCTCCCTCGATCGCGGGTCAGTGTAGCCACCGGCGGGTGAAACTCAAGGGAGTTCCCGCCCGTCCCGCGGGGCCCGCCAGTCACAATCCCGGCATGCTCCTCGACTTCAAATCCGTATCGGAAATCGTTGCCGAAGTCCATGATCCGGAGGATCATGTTTTGGGGGAATCCCGGATTTAGGGGAATTGGCGGTCGCGAAACCGACCCCGCGCGGGGTATGATTCCCAACTGACCCAATCGGACCCACGCCACGGACGCCGCAGCCACTGTGCGGAATCCCAGCCAGCCGTCAAGGAGTCGAAGCCGCGATGCAGGCATCCACCTCCCAGTGGTTCCATCACCTGTTGCGGAGCGGAGTGCTTTCGGAAGAGCGACAGTCCCGCTTGCGGGCTGCACTGGCTCGCCGCGACGACGCCACTCCCGAGCAGGTTGCGTCGGAATTGATCGCCCGCGGCTGGTTGACCCGTTTCCAGGCCGACCAGATCGCTCTGGGCCGATTTCGCGAACTGCACGTTGGCGACTACCTTCTCACCGACCTGATTGGCGTCGGTGGAATGGGGGCGGTGTACGCCGCCGTCGATCAGCGGACCGGTGAGCGCGCCGCCGTCAAGGTGCTCTCGTCCGATTTCAAATACGATGCCGGGATGCGGGCACGCTTCCGCCTCGAGGCACAGTCCGGACTGGGGCTGTCGCACCCCAATCTGCTCCGCACTCTCGAATCGGGCACCACCGACGACGTTTTCGGAGAGATGGACTACGTCGCAATGGAGCTCTTCGAGGGGATCGCCCTCCACGAACTGCTCAGCCTGCACGGACCTCTCCCCGTCGCGATGGCCTGCGATGTCGTCGCCCAGGCGGCCGCCGGCTGTGCTCACCTGCACTCGCTCGGAGTCGTCCATCGCGACATCAAACCCGACAATCTGTTGATCGACACATCCGGGCACGTCAAGCTGATCGACTACGGACTGGCCCTCAACGACAGCACTGTCGGGGAGAGCACCACCTCCGAAACCGGGGCGGAATTCTCGCTGGCCATGCTCTTCGGACACGAGTGCCTCGGGACCCCCGACTACATGGCTCCCGAACAGGCGGCCAGCAGCCTCAACGCCGGGCCCTCCGCCGATATTTACGGACTCGGGTGCACCCTCTACATGCTGCTGACCGGCAAGCGGCCGTTCACCGGGACAAAGCAGGAACTGGCCGAGGCTCATCGCACGCAAACAGACCCGCCGGTGACGGACCTCAACCCCAAAGTTCCACCTCAAGTCGCCAGGATCGTCGATTCAATGATGCAGAAGTCGCCCGACGACCGACCCGCATCCATGGTCGCGGTGAAAGAAGCCCTCGACCCGTTCGCCGAGCGGCTGCCGGTCCGGTTCGAGTTCGAGAAACTGCTCCGCGCCCGTCGCAAGCTCGCCGAACGCAAATCGAGCATCGCCCGCAGCCGTTCCCGCGGACAGTCTCTCACTGCGATCCGCGCCGGTGTGCTTGCCAGCCACGTCGAAACCGGTGTCGGTGCCGAGACCGCGATCGAAGGGGAACCTTACGGGCAACAGCGCCGCTCCCGCACCGCACCCACCATGCCCGCCACCTCGGCGGCAGAAGAGGCGGCAGACCTGATCAGCCGCTACGAAAGTGCCGAAGAAGGGAATGAGCCGCTGGCGCGTCTCACGTTCCCCGACGGCTCCTCCGTCCCGGTGACACGCGCCTCGTGGTGGATCGGACGAAGCCCCGATTGCGATCTCCATCTCAAGGTGCCCGACCTGTCGGCGCGGCACTGCAATCTCGTCTTCGACGGCGAACGATGGATCCTGCGGGATAACGACAGCCGCAACGGCGTCCGCGTCAATGGTCGTCCGGTCGGCGAGGTTCAGCTGCAGCCCGGGGACGGCATCAGTCTCGGCGGACTCACACATTTCCGCTTCGAGCCGATCGGTCGCAAGTCGATCGCCCTCGCCCCGCTCATCACCGTCGCCGCGATGATCGTCGCGGCCATCGCAGCGGTTGTGTTCGTGACGCTGCAGCAGTAACCCGATTCCATCGTGCGTACCTTTCTGGCGATCCCTCTCCCGCCACTCCCTTCACTGCGACGTTGTCTGGAAACACTCCAGGGAGAGCGGGGCCTCCGGTGTGCCGCACTCGAACATCTGCACCTCACGCTCAAGTTTTTCGGCGAAACGCAGCCCGACGATCTGCC
>CAZUXX010000495.1:0-3492 GCA_964624215.1 uncultured Planctomycetaceae bacterium | reverse complement strand
GTCGAAGGCGCTGATGCGGTCGCTGGCGACCAGGAGCAGGCGATCGCCGAAGTCGTACAGGTCGCGCACTTTTCCGCGGCGGACCGGGAGGCCGGGCAGGCTGGTTTCGGAGAGGGCCTCGGATCGGGAAGGTCCGGACATCAAACGGTCTTCTTACGGCAGGACTTCGACGCGGGTCCGGTTCGTTCGTTCCCGGTTCGACAAACAGAGTGAACAACGACGGGATGGGTGACTTCCCGGACGGGACGGGAGATCAAAGATGTCCCTTCTCGTGCTCGGTGATGATCTCACGGGCACGGGCGGCATCGCGCTGGCGGACGAGGAGGTCGATCCGGGTGGTCCCGGTCAACCCGGCCTGCGATTCCCCGCCGACCTCACATTCGATTCCGGCCTGTTCGAGCTGGACTCGCAAGAACTCTGCCCGGGTCGGCTCCATGACGGAATAGACAGAGACGATGGAGTCAGGATCTCCAGTGGACATGTTCGGAGGTCTCCGGTTGTTTGTGGACGCCACTCAACAGACCGAATGATAAGGAACATGCCCTGAGAATCGAGGGTTCGCTGCGGGGGGAGAGAGGGGCGATGATGAAGTGCGACGCGGCGCGTGGATTAATGATCGCAGTGGTACTGTTCGAGCGGGTTGCAGGGAGACATCACATCGTCTAGGTTGGATGCGATCAGGTCGTTCGACCATCTCCTATTCTGCTCCGGGGCGACGATGTCTGGCCGGAGCAGTACAGGTGCATTCGCACAACATTCCAATCTGTCCAACTCCGGGAATCGCGCTTGATGAGCTTTCGATCTGGTGCCGGTGTTTTGCTCGTGTTGCTGTTCCCGCCGGGAATTATTTCCGACTCGTACTCCTACCGCGGTTCGGGAGGAACGCAGATGAGCGGATACCACGGGAAGATTCTGCCGTTCATCGAACAGAAGCCGACCTACGATCTGCTGGGGGTCGGGACTCGGCGGGCTCCCGAAGCGATCGATGACTGGGCGAATACATCGGCTGCGTTCCAGAACCCGATCGCGCTGTTCCGTTGCCCGACGGACATCGGCCCGGAGACGAACACCGGGACCAGCCGGGTCGGAGGCGTGACTGACACGACCGAGCGACAGACAATCGTAAGTAACTATCCTGGTGTGAACCGCGGCGGCCGCTCGCAGGCTTACGAAGTCGTACAGACTTCTGACGTGACAGAGCGTCGGATCGGAACGTTTATTGTCAACTCGGCCATCCGGATAGCACACATCACCGATGGGACCAGCAATACCGCGGTGATCGGTGAACGCTGTTGGGAATACCGTGTGGGGACGGCCCTGCGACAGGCGAAGGCAGGGAATGCACTGGTGGTTCGCGGAACGACCGATACGCAGTTCGACTGCGGGGGGTGAAGGTTGTCGCATTTCCCGCGCGGTCGGTTGTTTGGGAGGGACTCCCAACCCCGCAAATGCGAACGAGGCGGGGGAACCGATCAACGGTCAGACGTCCAACGGGCGGGCCCAGACCGGCTTCTCGTCACTGCATCCGGGTGGAGCCCAGTTTGCTCTGGGCGACGGAAAGGTGGCCTTCCTGAGCGAGAACACGGATCTTGGCGTGCTCGGCAATCTGGGGGCGATCAACGACGGCAATCCAGTCACGGTTCCGTAAGCGGGTTTGCCCACGACGTCGTTCGGTTCTGGTAGGAGCGCACGTGAGAGAATTTCTCTGGCGTGCGTTTTTTGCTGCGCCTGTGGCGCCCGCATAATCGCTACAACCGATACAAACGCTATAAACGCTACTCTTTTCTCAGTGGACGCAGCCTTTTCTGCTTGACCGATTTGCCTGTCGCCGACGGGGAGGCACACTTTCAGTGAAATGCCCGTCGTGTTCCGGCAGCACGCCGTTGCAATCCGTCCGGGATGCGACGCGTGAGTTGTCCGGTGCGGCGGCTCCGGATGTCGCGCGCACCGGGCCCCGCGGTTCTCCCCGCGCGGCAGGATGTAGCAGGTGCGCTGTTCCCCTATTGAAAGGTGTTTCTCATGAAGGACACAGCCACGGCCCCCGTGAAGCGGGAACGCCGTTCGGCCCAGCGCAGTTACGAGGGAGTGAATCGACGCATGGGCGACCGACGCAAGGTCGAACGCCGACGAATGATCGACCCGACCACGTGTGAGCGGGACTATAACGAAGCGGAAGTCGAATTCATGCGGGCGATTGACGACTACAAGCGCCGCAGCGGACGACAGTTCCCCACGTGGAGCGAGGTGCTCGAGGTCCTGCGGGACCTGGGATACCGGAAGGTTGCAGAGCCGAGCACAACGTACAGCGAGGAGACACGGTAACTCCGGTCACTGACAGTGCTGTTTCCTCCTCACCGCGGGTTGCGAGTCCTCCGGGGCACGCGACCCGCGGTGTCGTTTTGTGTGCGGAGGTCCGACGCCGCGCCGCTGGAGTGACAACGGCGGGGTCAATGCCCTGACCAGAAACTGGATTCTGCACGGCGGTAGAAGAGCGGGGTCGGCACCGCGACGAAGATGACCGGCGCGGTGCGAGACTGCCAGCCTGCGGCGCAGGGCACTCATCCGAGACGACAGAGTTTCCTGAGCCGTCGTCCGATGCGAATGCTGTTGAAGATGAACTGGTCGCGGAACGGCTTTGTTCCGACCGGAGCGGGGTTGACTCCCCAACTGCGGAGCCGGGCGTTTGCCTGGTAGAGTGCTCTCCGAAGATCGAGGTCGGGCGTGCGGAAGGTGATGCTGAAGGAGATCGAGACGCCTTTGCCGTTCTGGACCCAGTGGGGGTAGGTCACCGGGAAGTGCAGTCCGAACCCGGGCTGCAGCTCGTTGACCCAGGACTTGCGGTCGTACTCGGGCCGAAACTCCATGTTGCGACCGCGGTCACAGTAGAAATGTTCGAGGTGCTGTTCGGTGAGCAACTCGCGGTCGCGACCGTCGTAGAGGTGGACGGTTTTGCTGCCGCGGATCTGGAGGAGGAAGTTGTGCTCGGGGTCGATGTGATAAGGGGTCACCGAGCCGGGGGACGTCAGGAAGACGAAGGCCTGTGCTCCGCACATGCCGGGGGCGATGGCCTCGCTGTGAGGGCGGACCTCATCGAGACAATGAGCGAGCAATTCGCCGTATTCCGGATCCTGCTCGACATACTTGAGCACCATCCAGGACTTGCACTCTTCGATGCGCCGGATGGTCTCCTCGGGTGAGAGACCGTTCATCGGAGTCTTGTCGTGGTCGATGCTCACGGGTAATTCACCGGCGTTGTATTCGATGCAGCGCTCCGGAAGCCGGCGGGAGAGTTCCAGCAGGCGATCGATCTGGAACAGGGGATGATCGCTGAGCCGATGCTGAATCAGGAATGGCCGCTGGTTAAAGCACCGCGAGAACTCGTGCGGGTCGATCGTCAGTAGTGGAGCTGCGGTGGTTGTCGAGGGGGTCTTTGAGACCGGAGAAGTCACATTCAGGGTCAGGGACATGGCGAGTACACGTGGTGAGTGGGTG
>CAZUXX010000494.1:0-3494 GCA_964624215.1 uncultured Planctomycetaceae bacterium | reverse complement strand
CGAGTCGCAGCGCCAGGGAGGCCGCCGCCGCCACGACCACCAGCGCGACAATCAGGCTCTGCCCGTCGATCCCCATGATGACTCCTCCCCGACTGCAACCGTGAACGTGACCTGATGGGCAGGATCAGACAAACATCATGCCGATCTGGTATGTCAGCCACGCGCCGACGTACGCCAGGGTTGTCATATACACGAAGGAAAACAGCGGCCAGCGCCAGCTGTTGGTCTCACGCTTCATGATGACCAGGGTCGACGCACACTGCGCGCAGAGTGCGAAGAAGACCATGATCGACAGGGCCACCGGAACGTTGAACACCTTGCTGCCATCGGGCCAGGTGGCATTGGCAAGTGCTCCCCGAAGCCCTTCCGATTCTTCGTCGACATCGCCTCCGAGACTGTAAATCGTCCCCAGGGTCGAGATGATGACTTCTCGCGCGGGGAACGACGCCAGGGCCCCGACTCCGATGCGCCAGTCCCAGCCGAGCGGTCGCACCACCGGTTCGATCAAGTGGCCGGCCCGGCCGAGATAGCTCTCTTCGACCAGCTGAGCACTCAGGAGGTTGTGCCGCTCAGCGAGCGTATCGAGCCGCGCGTCCAGAGCCTCGTCAGTCGGCTCTGCCGCCTGTGCTTCGGCAGCGGCGAGCGAGTTCTCGTTCTGCTCCATCTCGACTTCCAGCCGATGCAGCTCTGCACGGTCTCCGGGGTAGTAGCCGGCCGCCCAGATCAACAGGGTGGCCGCGAAGATCAGCGTGCCGGCCCGCAGGACAAACGCGAGTGCCGCGTCGTACACGCGACGAACCACCATCCGCACGGAGGGAATCTTGTACTCCGGCAGTTCCATCACGAATGCGCTGGTTGACGACCGGAACAGGAACGTTTTCAGAAGCCACGCCACCGGAATCGCCACGAGCAGCCCCAGCGACGAAATTCCGAACAGCACCAGCCCCTGCAGCGAGATCCAGCCGGCAATCATCGTTTGCGGGATGAAGGCGGCAATCAGCAGCAGGTAGACCGGCAGGCGGGCCGAGCAACTCATCAGCGGGGCAACGAGAATGGTCACCATGCGATCGCGGTGATTGTCGATGACCCGTGTCGCCATGATGCCGGGAATGGCGCAGGCAAACGACGACATCAGCGGCAGAAACGACTTGCCGCTCAGTCCGAAGGCGGCCATCACGCGGTCCATGATGTAGGCCCCGCGGGCCATGTATCCGCAATCTTCCAGAATCGCAATGAAGGCAAACAGCAGGATGATCTGCGGCAGAAAGATGAGAACGCCCCCGACCCCTGCGACCACGCCATCGACGAGCAGGCTCCGCAGCGGGCCGGGTTCCACGGCGGCCGAGATCTGTTCCGCAGCGGCCTCCTGACCTGCCTCGCACAGTTCCATCAGCGGGCCGGCCCAGGTGTAAATTGCCTGGAACACCAGAAACATCAGCCCGACGAAGACCAGCAGCCCGAAGACGCGGTGCGTGAGCAGGCTGTCGAGGCGGTCGGTCCAGTTGGCCTTCCGCTCCTCGGGGTACGTTACCACATCGCCGAGCAGGTCATTCGTCCAGGCGTGCCGGCATTCGGCTTCGAGCGTGGCAACTCGAATTCCCTGATCGGACAGTCGTTTGCGGGCTGCCGCGAGTGGTTCCGCCAGCCGCTCGTCGGTCCGTCTGAGTGAACGTTCTTCGACAGTTCCGCCGGCGTCGAGCAGCATCCGCTCGCGAAGGTACCAGGGAACTTCTCCCTGACCGAGTTCCTCAAGCTTCTGCTGAAGTGCCTCGCACTCGCGATAGAACGCTTCCGGAAACAGTTTCGGCAATCGCGGCGGCTCGGTCCCGACAACTGACAGGACGGCCCGTCGCACGTCGTCCAGACCACGCCGGCGGTGCGCCTCCGTCACGACGACCGGGATCCCCAGCTTCTGCTGAAGTCGCTCGACGTCGATGGTGAGCCCCGCCCGCTGGGCGGAGTCCCACATGTTGAGGACGAGCACGGTCGGCACACCCGTATCGAGAATCTGTCCCAGCAGAAACAACTGCCGGTCGAGGCTCGACGCATCGGCAATCACAATCGTCGCATCGACGCTGCCAATTTGTGGCTGGCGGCCGAGCAAGACATCGACCGAAACCATCTCGTCGAGCGACCGTGGCGCAAGGCTGTAGGTTCCTGGCAGGTCAATCAGTTCGACAGCACGGCCGTCCCATTGAATGCGGCCGATTTTCTTTTCGACCGTCACTCCGGGATAGTTGCCGACGCGGGTGTGCAGCCCGGCCAGTGCGTTGAACAGTGTGCTCTTTCCGGTATTCGGGTTGCCGATGACGGCAACCTTCAATGTCGCAGTGGCTGTGGTGACACTCATGACGCGGCCGCACCCTCCGTGGTAGTCTCGGGCACCTTCACTCCCGCAGGAGGTGCCTCGCCCTCGGCCTGGACATGGATGCGGCGGGCATCGACGCGACGGATCGCCACGCGTGTCCCGCTGATGCGGACGGCGATCGGATCGCCGAGCGGGGCGGCCCCCAGGACCTCAATCCGCCGCCCGGGCAGCAATCCCATTTCGAGCAGCCGGATGGCGGTCGGATCGTCTCCCTCCAGCCGGGAGATGGTTCCCCCCTGCCCGGGACGGAAATCATTCAAGGTCGACATCAAAATCTCTCGGGAGTGTACGCAGTACGGTCGAGTCGCCGGACCGCGTTGGCAGGCGATATAGGCGGGTCAACGGAGGGTGCACCGATCTTATTGCGACTGAGTCTCAGGGTCAAATTGCGTCCGGCGGACCCGCACGCCGCCTCCGGCGCAATCCCCCTGACTCCTCCGCGGTTTCCTCATCCCGGGAAAACAGAAGCGATCGACTCGCCTCTGCCCGGCAGTGCCATTCATGACAGACTCAACCCGGAGAGGGTAGCGAAGCGGACGGCGACCGGCGATGCAGCAGCCAAAACACTCGCAAACATATGAGCGACTTGTCCGAATCGGACTCCCCCCGCGCACCGGACTCCCGCGAGGCTCCCCCCGAATCGAGCCCGGCCTACAATGCGGCTCCCCACTTTCACTTGTCCTCCACTGTGTCGGGATCCTCCATGGCTGATCGTCCCCAGACTCTCGGTGAGCTTCGCGACTCCGGTTACCGGTCAGTGCCGGTCAAGCAGGAGATGCGAAAGAACCTGATCGACAGGCTGAAGCGCCGCGAGCCCCTGTTTCCGGGAATCCTCGGGTACGACGAAACCGTGATCCCCGAGATCGTGAATGCCGTGCTCTCGCAGCACGACATGCTCTTTCTCGGACTTCGCGGCCAGGGCAAAACCCGCATGCTGCGGATGCTGACCGGCCTGCTCGATGATGTCATCCCGGTCGTGGCCGGTTCGGAGATCAACGACGACCCGTTGCACCCCGTTTCGCGCTATGCCCGCGATCTGATCTCCTCGCAGGGAGACAAGACACCGATCGAGTGGATCGGTCGTGACCAGAGGTATCACGAAAAGCTCGCGACGCCCGATGTCACG
>CAZUXX010000493.1:0-3502 GCA_964624215.1 uncultured Planctomycetaceae bacterium | reverse complement strand
GTACGGCCACCAGTAGTAGTCTCCGGGGGTGTGGTACACGTAGGGCCAGCTGCCGTAGCCGTATGTCCAACCGGTCACGTAGGGACATGCCGTCCCGTAGCTGGCATACGCGTATGTTGCGTACCCGGGAGCCCAGAGGGCGTACCCGGGGTTGTAGAAGGAGATCGGCGAGGACGCCAGCGGGTACCAGCCGTGCCATGGTCCCCAGTACCAGCCGCGAGCATAGGGGCCGGTCCAGTACGACGGAGGCGTGTAAACCGGATAGGTCCACGCCCAGCCGGGCCAGTAGGCGCTGTTGTACGTGTATGTCGGGTAGGTGTAGCCCCAGTAGGGGGCGTATCCGAACGTTGCCCGCGGATAGTAGTAGGCGTAGCCACCCCACAGCGGGGCAGCCCCGGCAGGTCGCGGAGACGCGGGGGCGACGGCTGTGTATCCGTCAACCGTGTAGACATTCCATGCGGTTGCGTGGGCCCAGGCGGGGCGTCCGGCTGGAGGAGTTTCGGAGAGAGGGTCGGTGGTATCAGCATCAGTCTGGAGCAGGTGCGGATGTGCCCCGCGCCAACCGACGAGGTGCGTGTGGGGACCAGCGCGTCTGGCCAGAGCGGCTTGGTCGAGTGCGTCTGTCGAGGGATGCTGCGCGAGGAAGCGGGGGAGTGGCCGGGTGCTGACGAAGTACGGGTTGATGATGTCGGCGGACCAGAGGTCCGTGGTGAAGCCCGCCATCGTGCGCAACGGCGAGTTCACCATGAAGTCGCGAAGGTTTGCTTCATCCAGCAGCCGCGGATTCACCCGGGCGAGCAGTCGCAGCGAGGCGATCATTCGATCGTGCCGGCCGGTCGCGGAATAGCCGACGGCAGAGAAGATGAGTCCGGCCGACCGGAGCTCGGGGTCATCGGAAGCCATCAGCAGGTGGACCTGGGTGATGACTCGGTCGTAGGCTTTGCCGTCCTGCAAGTGGGAGAGGAGTTCCTGCAGGGCGGCGGGTGCGGGTCGAGGAGAGCTTCCGGCGATTGCGATCTGGGTCGATCGAACGTCGCGGACGCGGGGGTCTGCCAGCAGCTCGTCACGGATCCGGCTCAGCGAATCGGCAGAGGTGACATGCCCGAGGAGTTCAACCCGCTGCTCGGCAGGGTCGTAGCTGCTGACGACGACAGTCTGAGCGTCTAACAGTTTTTCGAGAGACCGGAGCTCGTTGTCACTCGCGGAATCGGCCCGGGCCGTGTTCGAGGGGGGAGCTGGCGGTGCCGGCAGGATGTCATCGGCTGACATGGTGGCCGGCAGGAGGGCCGCGCAGATCAGGGCAAGCAGTCGAGTCCACACGTCAGACATCATGGCATTCTCCTGGAGCATCGGGACAACTGCACATTGATCGTGGGGCCCGCTAGCGGTCGAAGATAACCGGAGGAAGAGGATTTCCTATCCTTTCCGGTTTGCGCGATTTCTGACCTGTGGCCGCTCGCCACGATTGCCCATCGCCCTGTCACGAGGTGGTGGTGTCCGCGGTTGGCCAAGACCGGGACTCTGCTTTTCACAAAACAGCGTAAGTGTTTGCTATTTCGGTGGTTGCGTTGTTTTTGTCGCTATTTTGGGGGCTCTCGCGTAGAATATTTGACGAATGTTCGCGGATCTGTGAGGTGAGACTTATAGTGAGGTCATTCGTATTCGCTTGACCCAGAGAAAGGACGGAAGATGAAGCTAGTGCAAGGTTGGTGCCGCTGGACAACCGGCCTCGCGGTGATGTCTGCCGTGGCCCTGCTGGCGGGATTCGGGGGCCAGCTGGGGGCAGATGATGCTGCGAGGGGCAGCCGGGGTGCCGCATTCTCGACCGGCTCGGCCGATCCGCTGGTGCAGTACATCAACGAGCAGATCCGGAACGGCTGGGAAGAGAACGAGGTTGTTCCGAGCGAAGTTGCCAGCGATGAAGAGTGGATCCGCCGGGTTTATCTCGACCTGGTGGGGCATATTCCGTCTGCTGAAGAGGTCGAGGCGTTTCTGAAGGACGAATCTCCGGGGAAGCGGGCGAAGCTGGTTGATCAGCTGCTCGATGATCCGGATTACGTTCAGAACATGACGTCGGTCTGGCGCAACCTGTTGATCGGGCGGAATCCTCCGGACCGGACGAGCGTGACCGGGATGGAGAAGTTCCTGCGGGAGGCATTCGCCCGGAACCGGCCGTGGAACGACATCGTTTTCGACCTGATTACGGCTGAGGGCCACTTTGAAGAGAATGGAGCGGTGAACTTCATTCTCGGCCAACTGATGGGGAGTCCCCGGAATGAGGAGTATCACGTCGAGCTGACGGCGAAGGCGACGCGTCTGTTCCTGGGGATGCAGGTGCAGTGCACGCAGTGCCACAATCACCCCTTCAACGACTGGAAACAGGACCAGTTCTGGCAGTTCAACAGCTTCTTCCGTCAGGTCCGGCGGAATGATGTGGATCGTTACGATCCCCAGAGCGGACAGATGGTTGACGACTATTCGGAGCTGGTGTGGATGGATTTCGAAGGTCCGGTCTATTACCAGACCCGCCAGGCGCTGGTGCAGGTTGCCTATCCGAAGTATTTCGAAGTCGACATTGACCCCTCGGCGGAGACGGATCGCCGCCTCGAACTGGCCAAACAGATGTGCCAGGAGGATCCGGGGCAGCAGCTGGCAAAAGCGTTCGTGAACCGGATGTGGGGACACATGTTCGGTTACGGGTTTACGCGGCCGGTCGACGATCTTGGCCCGCACAACGTGCCGAGTCATCCGGAACTGCTGGATCGCCTGGCTGACGAGTTTGTGAAGGGGGGCTACGACATCAAGCAGCTGCTTCGGTGGATTGCCAACAGTGAGGCGTACAACCTGACGAGTCGGTTCAATGACAAGAACCGGTTCGACGATCCGGCTGCCGGAGAGGTGCCGCTGTTCAGTCACATGTATGTGAAGACGATGAACGTCGAACAGCTGTACGAGTCGCTGATGATTGCAACCGGTGCGGACCGGGCCGGGCAGGGTGGTTTCGAACAGGCCCAGCGGCAGCGGGAGCGGTGGCTGCAGGAATTTATCCGCATCTTTGGCGGTAATGATGATGACGAGCCGACGATGTTCAGCGGGTCGGTCCCGCAGGCCCTGATGATGATGAACGGCGAGCTCGTTCAGAATGCGATCAGTGCCAAGCAGGGAACCTACCTGCATCTGCTGCTGACCGAGTCCCGGAATGCAAACGATACCGTTCGGATCAACAAGCTGTTTATGGCTGCTCTGGGGCGCCGGGCGAGTTCGGCAGAACTGCAGCGTTTGCGGAAGTACATGGGGAGTGACAAGCTGGCCTTTTATCAGGACCTGTACTGGGCCCTGCTGAACTCCAACGAGTTTGTGGTCAATCACTGACAGGGATGAGCCGGCCTCGCACGGGGGCCGGCCGGCGACGAGTTCACGAGACACCTCACCATCAGAATCACAAAGGACTTTTCATGAGCATTTCATTTCCTCAGGGAATGTCGCGGCGTCACTTCCTGAA
>CAZUXX010000492.1:0-3516 GCA_964624215.1 uncultured Planctomycetaceae bacterium | reverse complement strand
CGATCTCCGCTTCGAGTTGTGATTGTGGTGCGAAACAGCGGATGGAGTGCGGATCGACCGAGATCAGAACATTGCGATGGACGGTCAGGTTCCCCAGCGGAGGAGCCCCTTCCGGAACAGTCAGCTTCTTCTGAACGGTGCCGTCGACAGTCTTGATGAACCACAGTTCGCCATTGCTGAGTGGTACGGCCCAGCTTCCCGCTGCCGAGAGGAGGCCCCGTCCGGTCGGCCCGGTTCTGCCATCGAGGGTGAGCGACCAGGTCTGCTGCCCGGATGCGAGCGAGAGGGCCCGCAACTGGTTCTTTCCCAGAACCAGAATGTGCTCGTCGGAGACACCCGCAAGGGCGACATCATCCTGAGTCTTGACATGCTGCCAGAGCACGTCTCCGCTCAAGAGATCGAGACAGACGATCATCGGTTGACGGTTCTGCGTCGGGTCGGGCAGTTCGGACGGTGCGAACAGCACGCGATGCCCGACCACCATTGGCGGGGTGGGTGACCACCGGGTTCCCAGTGCCTGCAAAGCATTGGTGACCGTGCCGAATCGTCGCACGCGCTGGCCGCCCGACTCCTTTTCGTACCCGTATGCCCACATCAGGCGCAGATCCTGCCGGTCGACCGCGACCAGCCAGCCGGTCGTCGTGGGACACAACACGATTCCTCCGGCGACGGCCGGTTGCGCCGTCCACAGTCGGCGCACCTGATCGAGTTCGATTTCCGCCGTTGCCGAGGCCAGGACCTGCGAGCCGAGCAGCGTCCCCGTCTGAGAGTCGAGGACGTACAGGCTGATCTCCTTCTGCTGCTCACCGACGACATACAGGCGTCCCTCGGCGACGGTCGGTGCACCGAAGAAGTAGGTTCCCGCCAGTGGGAGATCGAACGGCTCGTTCATGCGGGGGCCGCCGACCTTCCAGAGTTCGCGTCCGGTCTTCAGATCCTGGGCAACCAGGCGATTGGTGCCCCAGTCCCGTCCCAGGGGATCGGCCGGAGTCTGCCGCGCCGAGATGTAGTAGCCCCGCTGGATCTGCGCGAGGACGGCGTGGTCCTCCAGCGAGAAGAGTCGTACGCCATCGGTCGAGAGCGACGTTGTGACCGCATCGCGAAACAAAAGACTTGTCAGGGCGTGATAGTCGTAGTCGCCGCTTCCCGAATACTCGATGCGGCTGATTGCTCGCGCATCGCGAGGGGGAAGGGTCCCGGTCGTGAGCCCTGCCAGAAGTCGTTCGGTGCCCTTGTCATCCCCCGGACGCTCCCAAAGGGTCGCCCCGTCCAGTCCCACGACCTGCAGCCCGTGCAGTGTGCGCACAGCGACGGCGCCGTTGGCTGCTACCGCGGTGGCCGTCGGAATCCGCGGTCGCGAGGCATCCGACAGATCGGCGAGCAGATGACTCACCTGCTCGTGGACCGTCTGCAGGTACGTCTGCAGGATCGTCCAGTCGGGCGTGAGCAACGGCTCCTCGGCACGGACCACTGCCGCATGCGTGGGAGAACCGAACGTCTGCGGCCAATCGAAGCGAGGAGGTGCATCGCGGAGGTTCAACGGAATCGCCGTTTCACCGTCCTTCAACAGCGCTGTCGCCTGTTCTGTCCGGCCCAGAGCCTGCAGCGCCGATGCATATCTCAAACGGTCTTCGTCGGAGAATCGCCGCCGCTCCTCCTCCGCAAGCCGTTCGTACCATCTGACGGAAGCAGCGGCGTCGCCACGATCGAACAGCAGGCGCGCCACCTGCAAAATCGCCTGAGCGCCGGCCGGCGTCACCGCGTATCTCGAAGCCACCTTGACGATCTGGGAAACGTCTCCGCTGCGACTCGCTTCTTCGAGGGCCTGGGCGGCCACCTGGGCATACACAACGTGATAGGCGCGGTGCGCCGCGGGAGGGAGTCCCCGCAATCGCTGTTCCGCGACTCCTCTGAGCGAAGTCCACTCGGCCCGGGGACGGGGTGTGAAGGTGTCCTGCGGCAATTCAATCAGGGTTTGCAGAGCCATCGCCACATCGTGCCACCGTTCACGGTCGATGAAGGGTTCGATCCTCTGCAGATCGCGGCTGGCGGCACTGTTGCTGTTGAGCGTGACATCCAGATTCGTCTGGACTTCTTCGGCGTCGTCCTTACCCGTGGCGTCTTCTGCTGCGATATCCTCTTCAGCCACGGCGGCGCCTTCTTCGACTGGTCTGACCTCGACATTCGGCGCCGCCTGGCCGCCAGCGCGGGGCCCCAGCAGGTTCCGCAGAAGATTTCCCAGGGGGTTCTGCGGTGGCGGTGCGTTGGCATCGTCCCGGGCGGCGGGTTCCGCCTCCGGGGCCACCTGAGTCCCGGGTTTCGCCTGTTGCTGTTGCTGTGCGACAGCGGGGACCGCCCCCCAAACGAAGACGGTCACCAGCAGCCAGACCGGAAATTGGCCGGAGAGTCTGAGTCGCATCGGAAGCCCCGGGGCCGCAAGGCACAAAAGCAATGCAAACAGCGACCGCAACCACCGCGGTCACATCATGCACTATATCCTCCGGCAGCACCCGCCGACACGCCCGAACTGGCGGGTGCCCTCGGCCGGTCCGGATAGTTACCATGCGACTCCGGTCCGATTTCTCCGAGTACAGCGCACCCATGAGTGATCTCTCCCGCGTCCAGCAGATTCTCTCCGACAACCGGGGACAGTCGGTCGCGACGCTACAGACTCTTTTGCGGATCCCCAGTGTGAGCGCCGATTCGCGTCACCGTGCCGACTGCCGGCAGGCTGCCGAATGGGTTCGTGACTACCTGAGCGACGCCGGTTTGACCGTCGAGCTCGTCGAGACGGAAGGTCTGCCGATCGTGTATGCGGCGTGGACGGGAGCCGCAGACCGGCCGACTGCACTCATTTACGGGCACTACGATGTGCAGCCTGCCGACCCGCTCCACCTGTGGACATCGCCCCCCTTTGAGCCGGTCGTTCGCGACGGCTGCCTCTATGCCCGCGGGGCCACCGACGACAAGGGACAACTCTTCACGCACATGCTGGCGGTGGCGACCTGGCTCAAGACGACCGGATCACTGCCGGTGAATGTCAAGTTTGTCATCGAAGGGGAGGAGGAGGTTGGCTCGAACAATCTCGATCACTTTCTGCAGGAGCGGCGCGATCAACTGGCGTGTGACGTGGCGGTCATCAGCGATACGGCCCAGTACGGCAACGGTATTCCGGCGATCACCTACGGACTCCGGGGAATCGTCGCCTGTGAAGTGACGGTGCACGGCCCCAATCGCGATTTGCACAGCGGCGTGTTCGGAGGGGCCGTTGCCAATCCGGTCAACGCACTGTGTCAATTCATCGCGCAACTGCACGATGCAAACGGGCGGGTGGCGCTGCCCGGCTTCTACGAGAATGTCATCCCGCTGTCGGCCGAGGAACGCGAGGCATTCGCGCGGCTGCCGTTCGATGATCGGGAATTCTGCGAAGCGGTCGGTGCCGTCGCTCCACATGGAGAGGCGGGCTTTACCACGCTCGAACGCCGCTGGGCGCGGCCGACCTGCGACATCAACGGC
>CAZUXX010000491.1:0-3519 GCA_964624215.1 uncultured Planctomycetaceae bacterium | reverse complement strand
ACTACTTCCTGTTTCTCCCCCACACCGATCCGGATGCCAGCGACGATGAGCTGCGGCAGATCGCGGATCAGATCGCAGGTTACGGTTTCGCGGTCGGCTCGCTGGTGGCACCGGTCTGGCCGGGGACGGTCGGTGACTCGGCGATGGGAGACGACGCGGCGCGAGAGAAGTTTCTTACGGCTGTTCGCAAGGCGTGCCGCATCGCGAAGGTCTTCAACGAGCACGGGATTCGGAAGTACGGGGTGATTCGCATCGACTCGGCGGAGTTCGGCGTCGAGAAGTGGCGCGAGAATCCGCAGGCGAACACGCAACGGATTGCCGAGACGTTCCGCGAAGCGGCCAGGATCGCTGCTGATCATGGCGAGCGGCTGGCGGCTGAAGGGGAGATCTGCTGGGCAGGGATGCACTCCTGGAAGGACATGCTCGATCTGCTCGAAGCGGTCGACATGCCCGAGACGGTCGGCTTCCAGGCCGATCTGGCCCACACCTATCTGTATCTGCTGGGCTACAACGCTCCTGAACATGCGCTGCTCCAGGAGGGCTACAGCGACGAGGAGTTCTGGGCCGCGTACGAGACGATGACCGACGCCCTGCGTCCGTGGACGATCGACTTCCATGTGGCGCAGAATGACGGAACCGTGCACGGCTCGGGCAGCCACGACAAGACGGGCCGCCACTGTCCTGCGGATGATCCGAACGGCAAACTCGATATCGTCCGATGTGCCGGCTACTGGCTGAAGGGAGCGCAGGATCGCAGGATCGAGCACATTTGCTGGGACGGCTGCATGTTCCCCAACAGCATGCTGGAGACGCCGTCGACGTGGACCACGATCCTCGATACGATGATCCAGGTTCGCAACACCCACGGGTGGGACTGAGGCCTCCCGCAACGATGACCGAGCCGACCGGGGAGTGGAGCCTCGTTGAGATTGCAGGCCGTGCCGTGGAGGTGTTCTCTCCTGCGGGGAGGGAACCGACGGCTGCGGCGATCTTTCTGCACGGATACGACGAACAGTCATTCCGTGGGAGGGAGGCTTTCGAACGGGCATTCGCCGACGCGGGTCTGATGGTCGTCTGTCCCCCCGGGGGGCGGACGTGGTGGCTTGACCGGCCAGCCGAAGGCTTCGACGACGTGACTCCGGCGGGCTTCGTCACCGGACCATTGCGGGAGTGGCTCACCAGCGAGCACGGTTTTCCCGCAACGGCTCAGGGGCTGACGGGGATCGGCATGGGGGGAGCGGGAGCGGTTGGCATCGCGTTTCGCCACGCGCTGCGCTGGCATGTCGTTGCGGCGATGTCCCCGGATCTGGACTTTCACCAGTGGGTCGGTCAGGGGACGCCACTGGACCGGTTGTTTTCCTCACAGGAGGAAGCCCGCCAGGAGACTCCGATTCTGCACATTCACCCGCTCAACTGGCCGCGGCACATGCTGTTTGTCTGCGATCCTGCTGATCTGGCGTGCTTTGAAGGGACGGACCGGCTGCTGAGCAAGTTGCGGTCGAGCGGGATTCCGTATGAGAGTGACCTGACCACGACAGCCGGCGGCCATACGTGGGACTACTTCGACCTGCAGGCTGCGAAAGTCGCGACGTTTCTGGCCGAACGTCTGTCTCGCTGAAGGAAACTGCTGCGACAGCTGCGGAGGCTGCCATGCGGCACGTCAGGCTCCCGCCACACAGCCGCAACCGCCGGGAGTCAAGTCAGCGGATGCGGACAACATCGTGGCTGAGTTCCCGAAGCGGTTTCAGCGCGCGGACAAGCCGCGGACGTGGAGCGGGAAGGTTCCGCATGCCAAGGCTCTGGAGAGGCAAATCCAGAGCCTCACTCCAGAGCAGCAGGAAATCAGCAAGGACTATACGCGGTTCTCGAAGGGCAAGCAGGCGGATTGGCAGGTCGTCAACCGCAAGCAGCGGGAGTTCGAGCCGCTGGCGCCAGAAGAATCGGCGGCGCAGGAGAAGTTGCGGCAAGCCATTGAGGCGGCGCCACCGCTGCCGCGGGTGACGACGATTCACCGTGGGCTGGCGATGGGTTCCGACACGGCGATGGATGAAATGCTCAGCGCCATGTCCCTTGCTGCTGAAACTGGAGAACCGTTCGCGTTCCGGTCGAACGGTTCAGGATCGCTCAATCCTGAACGCGCCCTCCAGTATGCAACCAAAGAGGGGACCGTTCCCCTGTTGTTCGAGATCAAGGCTAAAACAGGGATCTATTTGCAAGAAATCACCACCCAGAAGCCCGATTACGAGATCCTGCAAGCTGATTTTGTGCGTTACAATGTAGTGAGGGTGCAGCGGGCAGTCCCATACGGCCGCGAAGGACGACTTGTGACCGTCATTCAGCTTCAGGAGTTGTGAAGTGGATAGGTTTTTGGTGGACCCGCGGCAAATCAAGGTCGGAGGGAAGCCGGTGACAGGCCAGCCCCGGATGATCGACGGAGAGGCGTTCATCGACGACGCACGCGACATCCCAGCCGTCAAGCGCGACAAGAAGCGTCGGCGCCAGATCGCCCGCAAGCAGATGGTGGAACAGGGCATCCTGCCTCCCTCCGCGCTCAACAACACCTGGTGACTTGCTCTTGACGCCTCCGATGCGTCTGGCATAATCGTCGGCACAACCTGATTCCCGCACACAAGCGGCGTTTTTCTCCCTCACGGGGAAAGGCGCCGCTTTTTTCGTTGGATCACTGGATCACCCAATGGCCAAAGCCAAGACCTCCGACGCAACCGAGCAGGTGACGATCGTCGAGAGTCTGGCCGGAGTCTCCGCCAAGGTGGACTCCGGCGCGGGGGTCATCCGCGGGGTGAAGCTGATCGGGTTCGAGAGCAAGAACGGCCGCAGCTATCCCCCCGACGTGCTCCGGGCCGCCGTGACCCACTACGAGGGTGTGAAGGTCAACGTCGATCACCCGCGATCACCGACCGATCCGCGGTCGGTCTCTGACCGGATCGGCGTCATCAAGTCCGCACGCTTCGTTGAAGGCAAAGGGGTCTACGGGGACTTCCACTTCAACCCCAAGCATCAGCTTGCCGAACAGATTGCGTGGGACGCGCAGCACAATCCCGACGCGGTCGGGTTTTCTCACAACGCGACGCTGCGGTTCCGACCGGGCCATCAGCGCGGCCGCAAGATTGTGGAGTCGATTGCCGGTGTCCGGTCCCTGGACCTGGTCGCCGATCCCGCCACCACCTCCGGGTTCTTCGAGCACGAAGAGCCGGGCACCGAGACCGAGGAGATGTCCAGCGCACTTGAACGTGCTTTGCGGGTTCGGTCTCTCGACGCCGTCCTCTCAATCTGGCGGCCGGGGTGGTGGCTGCTTGCCGTGTTTCCGGGGCTCGACTATGTTTGGGTTCGATGATGCTGTCCGCATGGATTTCCGAATCGTGCGGCGCACCTGCACGCCCTGCCCCACCCCCGTTGCTGCGGACTTCGCAGCGACCCCCACCACCGTGGCAGGGAGACCGCGTCCCTTCTAACAAGTGGTAATACAGATGACTGGCACGTGCGGAACGTCGCTCGCTG
>CAZUXX010000490.1:0-3521 GCA_964624215.1 uncultured Planctomycetaceae bacterium | reverse complement strand
CAGCGACGCCCCCAGGGCTGTCACCCCCCAGGTGAACCCACCCGCAATCAGCGACTGCCACACAGGATGCAGGTCTACGAACCAGTCGGGGATCGTCGACATCGCCGCAACCTTCAGAAAACTTCGGGAGTTGCAAAAACAGGGAGCTGAGCGTCAGCGGCGGAGAAGACCACGGCCCCCCCTGTACGGCAGGCCGGCCACTCCTGGGCGTCACACTCTCAACTTCGACCTCTCAGCTCAACACTGCACGCTCCCGCCCCGGGAGCCGCGCGCACCGGAACCCCCGCGATCCCCTCTCCCCGCAACCCCCACGCTGGATGCCGTCTTTTGGCTGCCATGCCGTCACGGCGTGAGCCAGGGCAGCACACCAGCAGAATCGAACGCCCTCCCCCGGAGCACCCGCTCCCCCGGAGCACCCGCTTCCCCGGATCACCCGTTCACCCGCCTGTCGCGCCAGCGCACAGCACCCGGCGCGCACCGCAACGCGCGCTCCTCTCACCCGGCCTCCCCGCCGTCAACCGTCGTTGTCGACCCGTCGTTCAACCGTCGTTGTTCAACTGACTCTCAACTCTCGACTCCGCACTCGCAAAGTTCAAAAGAATGGACCGGCCGGTCCGACGCTTTGAACAGCATCTTCCACCACGTGCAGCTTCCGCGTCACAAACGCGTGCCTTGGGCTGAAAGTCGATGCATCTCATTAAGAGGAGGTTGTGACCCTCCTCCTAGCAGCCGTCGGCACGTGCCGGAGTTGCCCCCGGCATCAACCTTCGCAGCAGTCAACACTGCTCAACCTTCACTCACCCCGTTGCGCGCCAAAGGCCGCTCGCAGCACCCGATTCGCCTCTTGACCCGCCGCCTCCCGTCCCTGCGACCACGCAGGAAAAGCAAAACCACGGGGCATGGCAACGACTCCCGCCGCCTCATGCACAGGGCAGGGGAGCTCGCACAAAGCGTCACCGCGAACGCAGCCCGGTCCGTTCCATCAATTCTGCGGTCGCCTCGTAGGCCTCTCGCACCCAGCTTTCGATCTGGTCCGGCTCAGGCGAATACTCGAGCTCGATCGAAATGGCACCCTCGATCTGCAAATCCCGAATTGCATTGAGATACGGCTCGAACTCCACAACGCCGCGGCCGGGAGGCAGATCCCCGTGCACCTCGCCATCGCAATCCGAAAGATGCACATGGATCGCTTTCCCCCGCAGCTTCGTCAGCTCCTCGGCAGCAACCCCGGCCAGATGTAGATGAGACACATCGATATTCGCTCGAAACTCCGGATGCCCCACGTCATCAATAAACCGCGACATCCTCTCCACATCATTCACCAGTGACAGCTTGAACGGCTCCAGTTCCAGAGCGATCTGAACCCCCAGCGACTCGGCGTAGTCGGCCAGCCGGCGGCAGTTCTCGACCCCCGTTCGCCATTGGTCCTCCGGCGCAATGACTTCGCGGTTCCAGATGTATTCGCCAATCACCAGCAGCAGGTTCCTCGCCTCCAGTTCACAGACGAGATCCAGATACTTGCGGCAGCGATCGAGATGGAACCGCTGCACACTCGGATTGAAGTCGACCAGCCCCACCGCCACACAGCACACAGACACAATCGGCAGCCCCTGCCGGGCACACTCCTGGCGGATCAGCTTGCGCTCGCGAACGTCGATATCCAGCGGGTCTGCAAAGATGTCGATGGTGTCGAACCCGATCTCCCGGGTCTTGGCGATGCCCCACGCGGTTTCACGTCCCGCCTGCGCCCACGCCGAATTGATCAGTCCCAGTTGCATCGACAACGCTCCAGCGAAACGCAGTTCCGAAACTGAAGGATGGCCCGCTCCTTCGCACGCTCAGCCAATCCGGATCACTTCCCGCTGCAGTTCACCCCCCGTCACGTGCACCTTGCGATCGGCATCGATGAACACGTTCACCTCACTGCGAATGCCAAACTCAGGGAGATAAATTCCCGGCTCGATCGAAAAGCAGGTGCGGGGCAGGACCAACCGCTCCTCGCGTGTCTCCAGCCCGTCCATGTGCGCTCCGTTGCCGTGAACCTCGCGGCCGATGTTATGTCCCGTGCGATGCGTGAAGAACTCACCAAACCCCGCTTCCTCAATCACCCGCCGGGCAGCCTCATCGACCTCCCACCCACGCAGCGGCGTCCCGCTCGAAAAGGCCTCCCGCACGCGTTCGATCGCCGCGTCCCGTCCCTTCGCAACGATCGCAAACACCTCCGCAACTTGTGATGGCACCTCCTTCCCGACAAAGGCCGTCCGTGTCAGGTCACTGTACACCCCGTCAGGATCATCCACCTTCGCCCACAGATCAACCAGAACAAAATCCCCCTGTCTGATCTGCGTATCACGGCCCGTCCCGGTTTCGTAATGAGGCAGCCCGCTGTTCGGGCCTCGGGCCACGATCGGCGGGTGATACGTCACCAGTCCATGGTTCGCAAAGTGCTGCATGATCGCATCGCGAACCTCGACCTCCTCGACCGCCCCGGTCCTGGTCCCTTCGGCAATCACCTGCCAGGCAACATCAAACGCAGCATCCGTGACCTTCGCAGCCGCCTGATGCAGCTCCCATTGCCGCTCAGACCAGACCGCCTCAAACGACTGGATCAGGTCTCCCGACGAGACCGGTTCCGCCCCGGTCGCACGCACCAGGTCCATCGTCCCCGCATCGAGCCGTGAAATGTACGGATTGGCATTGCCCGGCGAGTACTCGGTCGCAAGTCGCTGTGCCGAACCGACAAGCTCCGCCAGACCTGCCTCATACTCCTGCCAGCGCAGATAAACGATCGACTCACCCGGAAGGTGGTCCAGCATGTCCGCTTCGATCCGGTGCACCAGCTTCCGCGGCATCCCCCGGGCAGGGATGCAGTATGCCCACCGCCGCGACCCCATCGCCCCCGGCGGCAACTGCAGAACCTGCTGCGCCAGCGGGTTGCTGCCACGAAAGTCGCACAACAGCCACGCATCGATGTTCAACGACACCAGCGCCTGCTGAACCGCCTCAAGGTCAAACATGACAAACCTCCTGTCTCGTCACGCCTGCAAAACTGCAGCATGCAACCGCCACGCCCGCCCGCGGCGGGATCCACCGGCCCCTCACCGCTCGCACCGCCCCCTGCTCACCCTCACGCATCGGCAGAATCGCAGACCTGATCCTTCCCTTGCTTCTGGATCTCGGTCCATCGACGTTCCAACTCGTCGCGCGGAACCTCCTCGACCGGCGTCGCAATCGTCCACGAGTGACCGAACGGATCCCGCAGACAACCCGATCGGTCCCCGTAAAACTGATTCTTCACCTCGTACACCGATTCGGCCCCCAGCTCCAGTGCCCGGGCGAAAACGGCATCAACATCATCCACGTACAGCAGCAGATTGACGGGAGACCCGCCGAACTTCGCCGGACCATGCACATTCCACTGCGGATTCTCATCCGCCAGCATGATCACCGCATCGCCGATCTGGATCTCCGCATGGCCGATCAGACCCCCTTCCTCGAGCGTCATCCGGAATCGCTCGGTC
>CAZUXX010000489.1:2302-3522 GCA_964624215.1 uncultured Planctomycetaceae bacterium | reverse complement strand
TCCGCCCGGCTGATGATCGGGTCCCTCGCCAGCAGCACTCTCGCACGTCTCGCAGCCGGAGTACTCGGAGGGCTGGTCATGCCCCTGTTTCTCCTGACCCGCGACGGAGGTCCCGTGATCGGCGATGTCTCCTCGCTCGTCATGGTCGTCGTTCTGTTCGTCGCCTGCCTCGCCGGAGAACTCCTCGAACGTTACCAGTTCTTCGCCGCGGTCTCCGCTCCACGAATGCCGGGAGGTCCGCGGCGATGAGTCCTCTCTCCGACCTCCTGCATGCCCGCTCCGGACCACTCACTGCGCAGCTGCTCCGCCAGCCATCGAAATTCGGGCTCGGTCAGCTTCCGATCGTCAACCTTCCCGACGCGACGACCAGCGCCGTCTGTGGCTACTGCTCCACAGGTTGCGGGCTCAACATCCATCTGCGAAATGGCGAAGCCATCGGGCTCTCTCCACTGACGGAATACCCGGTGAACCTGGGCATGGCCTGCCCCAAGGGATGGGAAGCACTCACCGTTCTCGATGCCCCGGACCGCGCGGTCACACCCCTGCTGCGGAGTGCTGGCGGGAAGCTGCTACCAGTCGACTGGCCTCGAGCGCTGCAGGAGTTCGTGACGCGGTTCCGATCGATCCAGAACGAGTACGGACCACATTCTGTCGCATTCCTCAGTACCGGACAGTTGGTGACCGAGGAAATGGCATTTCTCGGAGCCCTCGCCAAATTCGGAATGGGAATGCGGCACGGCGACGGCAACACCCGCCAGTGCATGGCATCCGCGGTCGTCGCTTACAAAGAGGCCTTCGGCTTCGATGCCCCGCCCTACACCTACGCAGATCTCGAAGAGTCCGACGTCCTCGTCTTCGTCGGCAGTAACCTCTGCCTGGCGCATCCGATCATGTGGGAACGGGTCATGCGGAATCCGCACTCGCCACAGATCGTGGTCATCGACCCACGCATGACCGAAACCGCCATGAACGCCACCCAGCACCTCCCGCTCGCTCCGAAAAGCGATCAGTGCCTGTTCTACGGTGTCGCCAGTCTGCTCATCGACCGGGGCTGGATCGATCGGGACTTCATCAACCGGTACACCAGCGGTTTCAACCGCTTCGCGGAGTTTGTCAGCACGTTCACCCTCGAACGGACAGCAAGGGAAACCAGCCTGACTCCGGAGCAGATCGAACGGTTCGCCGAGACCATCCACCAGGGTCAGCGGGTCTCCTTCTGT
>CAZUXX010000489.1:0-2292 GCA_964624215.1 uncultured Planctomycetaceae bacterium | reverse complement strand
TCCAAGGATTGAATGTAAGTGTTATTTGCTTAAACAGTCCATCATCAACCTGGCGCTCATCACAGGCAACATCGGACGCCCCGGCACAGGAGCGAACTCCATTACCGGCCAGTGCAACGCGATGGGGTCGCGACTGTTCAGCAACACGACCAACCTGCTCGGCGGCCACGACTTCGCCAACCCCGAACACCGCGCCAAGGTCGCCAGTGTCCTGCAGATTGATCCCGGGCACATTCCCGCAGAAAGCTCGTGGGCGTACCACGAAATCATGGAAGGCATCCTGAAAGGCAAGATCCGCGGACTGTGGGTCATCGGCACCAACCCCGCGCATTCCTGGATCAACCAGAACCTCGCCCGCGATATCCTCGATCGGCTTGACTTCCTCGTCGTCCAGGACATGTACCACTCCACCGAAACCGCCCGCATGGCAGATCTCGTGCTTCCCGCAGCGGGCTGGGGAGAGAAGGACGGAACGTTCATCAACTCCGAACGCCGGATCGGACTCGTCCGGAAGGTCCGCAAAGCACCCGGACAGGCCCTCGCTGACTTCAGGATCTTTCGCCTCCTTGCCGACGCCTGGGGCTGTGACACGATGTTCCGCCAGTGGACCTCCCCCGCGGCCGTCTTTCAGCTCCTGAAAGAGCTCACCTGCAATCAGCCCTGCGAGATCACGGGCATCGCCGACTACTCCGCAATCGGTCAGGCCGGCGGCATCCAGTGGCCCTACACCGAGCGCGAGGCAGCCTCAGGCCACCAGCTGCCCGTCGAACGGCGGCTCTTCACCGACGCCCAATTCCATCACCTCGACCGCCGCGCACGCCTCGTATTCGAACAGCCCCGCCCCCTCACGGAGAATCTCTCCGACAGCTATCCCCTGCTCTTGCTCACCGGTCGCGGCAGTGCCTCCCAGTGGCACACGCAAACGCGAACATCCAAGTCAGCGATTCTCCGCAAGCTCTACCCCGAGCATCCCTTCGTCGAGATCAATCCGCTCGACGCCCGGCGGCTGCGGATCGAACAGAACGCTTCCGTCCTGATCGAATCGCAACGGGGACGCATGAGAGCCACCGCGTTTCTGACGCACAATGTCCAGCCCGGACAGGTCTTCGTCCCGATGCACTACGAGGGAACAAACCGTCTGACCGACGCTGTCTTCGACCCGTACTCGAAGCAACCGTCCTACAAGGCTTGCGCCGTTCGTGTGCGACCGCTGCGATAGGCCCTCGTCGGGTGAAATCACCCCGGCCACCGGGCGGGGGAAACTCTCACTTGGCCTGCCCGTGGCCGTTCCATTACCATCCCGGTCGGTGATCTGCGGGTCGCCCAAGCTCTGTCCTTCGGGACGCTGCGGGGTTACCCCGCGGAAGGCTGGTTGGTGCCATTTCGACGCGTGAGTTTGCACCAACGGTGTCAGACCGTTGGAACGCAAACTCGCCACAGGATCCGTTGGCCGGCCCGCAGATCGCCAGTTTCGAATTCCCGGGCGACATTCCCCCGACGACGACGCTTCGACTGCTCGCGCGACCTGCCGGATCTTTCGTCTATGGGGCTGCTCGCTCTGCTGAAACGTTGGCTGTTGGGCGAAACCGCCCCGCCGATCAGTGACACGCTCGAACGGAACTCGACCGATCCGTCTCCCGAGAGGACGTCACAGCCCCGCCGCCGGCGACGCCTTGCGCCACTGAGGCACGAATCCACGTTGATTCGCACGCCGCAGGAGCAGGAATTCCAGGAGACGCGCACGCCACCGTACGCCTTCGCCCATCGCGACCCGCGCACCGGCACCTTCCTCAACCTCTCCACAGATGCCGACCAGCGCTGGCTGGAGTACTACGGACTTCCCGTCCTCCACACTCCCGCAGATCTCGCCAATCTGCTCGGCATCCCGCTGAATAAACTGGCCTGGCTGACCTGCCGCTTCTACGAAAACTACCGCCCCCAATCCGCAAAGCAGGCCCACTACCATTTTCGCTGGCTGCGTAAGCGGTCCGGAGGCCATCGCCTCATCGAAGCTCCCAAAAGTACGCTGCGATCGGTCCAGCAGGCCATTCTGCGCGACATCCTCTGCCGCGTTCCCGTCCACGACGCAGCTCACGGATTCGTCTCCGGCCGATCGATCCTGACCAACGCCCAACCGCACGTCGGGAAGGCCGTCCTCGTCAAGTTCGACCTTGCCGACTTCTACACGTCGGTCCGCTACTCCCGGGTCGTGGCCATCTTCCGGACTCTCGGGTTCAGCCGTGAAGTCGCACTCTGGCTGGCGCGGCTGACCACCTCCGCACCACCAACGAG
>CAZUXX010000488.1:0-3525 GCA_964624215.1 uncultured Planctomycetaceae bacterium | reverse complement strand
GTCGGCATGTAACAGAGCATGTGCGCGATAAAGAGGTTGACGACCATCGTCCCGTTGCCAGCATCGGCGTAGCCGGGGACCAGGCACATGATGAGTCCCCCGAGGACAAGCAGAGCCGCCATGACGAACTGCGAGGGGAAGAAGCGGTCGGCGACGAGTCCCAGAAACAGGGGGGAAATGATGGCCGCGATCGGGGCGCTGCCATAGGCGCCGCCGCCGTAGTCCCCCAGGCCGTTGTCCGCCAAGCATTTGCCCAGTGTCGCGAACCACGCGCCCCAGACGAAGAACTGGAGGAACATCATGATCGACAGGCGAACGGCGGTAGGAGACATAGTTCGTCGTGGGACCAGGGACTCGGGAACAGGGCTGTGAACAATAACGCAAACAGGGGGGCGTCAACTCACGCCGTAGCGACGGTCGCGTTTTCGGCAGATTCGGGTTCGCGTCGGGTCAACAGAGAGACGACCACCAGTGTCAAAAAGCCAAGCGGGATTGTCACGATACCGGGTTGACTGAAGGGGACGAAGCCGGGGTGCCCTTCGATGCCATAGACCGACTGGATGGTATCCTTGCTCAGCAGGACCCAGGCGAGCGACGTGACCATGCCGACGATCACCGCGGCAATGACCCCCTGGCGGGTTGTGCGCTTCCAGAACAGAAGCATCACCAGTGAGGGGAGGTTGGCCGACGCCGCCACGCTGAAGGCCCAGCCGACGAGATAGCTGACGTTCATATCCTCGAACAGGATCCCCAGCAGGATCGCCACGGAGCCGACCACAAGCGAGGCCAGCTTGGCGGAGCGGACCTGCTGCTTTTCGCTGAGCTCGGCCCCGAGGCTGATCATCAGGTCGTGAATGACAGCACCGGCGGAGGCGAGGATCAGCCCGCTGACGGTCCCGAGGACCGTCGTGAAGGCGATTGCCGAGATCGCCGCAAAGAGCCACTCGTTCATGCTTCTGGCGAGCAGGGGAGCGGCCATGTTTCCCTTGTCAGTGACGTCCAACGCGCCACTGGTCATCGCGCCCAGGCCGATGTACAGCGTGAGCACATAGAAGAATCCGATCGCGGCGATGCCGACGATGGTGCTCTTGCGGGCGCTGGCTTCGTCCTTGACGGTGTAATAGCGAATGAGAATGTGCGGGAGGGACGCGGTCCCGCAGAACAGGGCCAGCATCAGCGAGAGGAAGTTGATCTTGGCGAGTCCGGCGGTGCTGATGCCTCCTTCGGACTTCCAGAACGGTTCGGTTGTCTGCAGCCCGCGAAATGTCGGATGCCGTCCCGGCAGGAGGATGTTCGTGCCGGGTGTCGGGACTTGCACGTAGATGGTGAGATCGGGCTCTTCCGGAAGCGTCCGCTTCTCCCAGAGAACCACTTCGCTATTGCCGAGTTCCCGGAAGAACTCGAGCGGGCCGATCGGTCCGGTGGAGTCCCTGTCGCCGGCGAGGTCGCTGATGTGGCCGACCGGATGCAGTGCTGCTTCGCTCCCCTCGGCAGTGGAATTCCCGTTGATCGTGACCTGCCCGCCGTCGTTGTGAACGGTCTGTGTCTCGAGCAGCCAGACCTCGTCATCGCGATGGAAGACCGACCAGAGGCCCGCGTCGGCCCGCAGGTAAGCCGGCATCCCCCGGGCAGCCTCATCGCCGGTGTAGACCCAGCTGGCGTTGGCGAAATCAGCGATGGAGGTCGTTGCGGGTCCGAGGTCGTCACCGTTTCCCCAGAGGTCGTGAGCTTCGAAAGGCCCGTAATTGCGGAAGGTGTAGCCGTCGATTCCGCCCGATTTTTCTTCCAGCCCGCGGTTGAGGATGAGGAGCGTCAGGATCGCGCTGAAGAGGACCAGCAGGGAGCCTTTGAGGAACTGGACCCAGGTGGTCGACACCATGCCGGCGGAGACGACGATGTAGATCACCACGGCACCGACGAGGCAGACGCCGACCCATTTGGGAAAGCCCAGCAGGGGTTGCACGAGGGCCCCTGCCCCGACCATCTGCGGGATCAGGTAGAAGATGCTGACGACGAGCGTACTCACTCCGGCGGCGAGCTTGATGCCCCGCGAGTTGAATCGGGAATTGAGGGCATCGGCAAAGGTGAACTTGCCCAGCCGCTTCATCGGCTCGGCGACGACAAACAGCGCCACGATCCACCCGGCGAGATATCCGATGGAGTAGAGAAAGCCGTCGTAGCCGTAGAGGGCGATCATGCCGCAGATGCCCAGAAACGACGCGGCCGAGAGGTAATCGCCGGCGAACGCGATCCCGTTCACGAACCACGGAATCTGGCCGTGGGCGGCGAAGTAGCCGGCGGAGGACTGCGCCTGGCGACCGAGGAAGGAACTCAGCCCGAGCGTGAACCCCACGAAGACGAAGAACGCCAGTACGGCGACCAGAGTCGTATCGTTCATGTCGTCGAAACCGGCAGTGGAAGCAGCATGGCGTGGAGAACAGGAGACGGTCAGGGCTGACTCAGCCGTCGCCGGAGGGACTGCAGAGCAATCCGTAGATGAGGGCGAGCAGCAGAGCGGCGGCTATCAGCGCGGCCCCGTAGATGATGGCGAGGTTGACGCCACCGAATGGAGTCCGGGCCATCGTCTCGAGCGAGAACGCATTGAGCAGCATGAATCCGGCGTACAGGAGCAGGTACACCGTGAACAGGATCAGCCCGATCCTGGAGTTCCGTGACATCATGAACACGCTCCGCGGGGGGTTCAGTCATTGAACCCGATCAAAAATACCCGGTTGCCGGGCCCCCCGCAACGCGGCCGATGCTGTGCGGAGGTTTCACTCCGCGCCGTGCAGAGCGGCAACGATCGAAACCTGGCAGGCAGCGACCGTGCCGCACGCGTTCGTGACACCCTGTCCCCGGGACGGAACTGTCAAAGGGGGAGATGCTACGAGACGTCGCCGCGGGTAATCCGGAGCACGTCTTCCAGGCTGGTGATTCCTTCGATGGCGCGGCGGTAGCCGGACTGTCGCAGGGTGAGCATTCCCTTCTCGAGGGCGTGTTCGCGAATCTCGGTTGTGCTGGCCCGTTCGGAGCACATGTGGCGAATCTCGTTGTCGGTCACCAGCAATTCGTAGACGCCGCTACGGCCGACGTATCCGGTCTCACGGCAGTGACGGCAGCCCACGGCCTTCCAGAGCGTCTGCGGGTTGAGATGCCGCATGTCAGGAGGGATGTCATCTTCGCCGGGCTCGTACGCCTGTTTGCAGTTCGGGCAGAGAACGCGAACCAGACGCTGGGCGAGGACCCCTTCGACGGTGCTGGCGACGAGGTAAGGCTCGACTCCCATGTCGACCAGACGCGTGAAGGCTCCTGGTGCATCGTTGGTGTGGAGCGTGCTGAACACGAGGTGACCGGTGAGCGACGCCTGGATTGCACTGGAAGCAGTCTCCCCATCACGGATTTCCCCGATGAGCACGACATCGGGGTCGTGACGGAGAATGCTCCGCAGGCCGGCTGCGAAGGTCAGACCGATGCGGCTGTGCACCTGGATCTGACTGATCCCGTCCATGTGGTATTCGACCGGGT
>CAZUXX010000487.1:0-3529 GCA_964624215.1 uncultured Planctomycetaceae bacterium | reverse complement strand
AACCGGTGTCCGTCCGACACGAAAGCTGGACCGAATGGGTCGGCCGCATCTCCAGGCGACACCGGGCCGCCGCCATGGCGACGCTGGCGACGCTGCTGGTGGTCATTGCCGGTACGACGGCACTGGCCGTCATGTCCATGCGAAACGCCAACCAGCGGGCCCGCGATCTCGAAATTGTCGAGGCAGCCCGTGAGAACGGGTTGATGGCCCTGGCACGGTTCGCGGCCCTGCAGATGGAACGGGACACCGAAACCACCTGGAAGACGATGGAACAGGCGGCTGCGGACCCGCGGCTGCCGGAATGGATTCGCCAGGTTCGCCAGGAGCAGACGCTCTCCGAAGAAGTTCAGCAGTGGCTGGCGCAGCTTTACACCAGCCACCGCGAGAATCTGAACGCATCAAGCTGGTTCATCATGGCCGCCAACGGTGACCAGCTGGGCCGTTTCCCCGAGGGGAAGTTCACACTCGAGGACATCCGCAATTTTGCGCATAAGTCCTACTTCCATGGCGAGGAAGTCGAGTACAGCGAGGGGACCATTCGCGACCCGATCCGGCAACCGCGGGTCTCGGCTGTCTTCTGGAGCAGTTCCGACAAGTGTCGCAAGATCGCGTACTCCGTGCCGATCTGGGATGCCTCCTCCGGGTCCTCCAGCCCAGTCGGGGTGCTGGTGATGACCGTCAAGCTGGGGGACATCCGGCTGCTCGACATCAATGTCGGCAGCCACTCGGACCGGCAGGCGATCCTCGTCGACATGCGAACCGACTGGACCGAGCAGCGGGGTTCGGTACTGCAGCATCCGCTGTTTCGCGAGGATCACCTCGACCCGAACCGTGCCCCGCGGATCGACGAGGATTACATCGACCTGTTCTACGAACTTGCGGAGAGCGAGCCGGACAAGGCCGCCCTCCCGTTTCTGTGCCGTGAGTTCCGGGATCCGATCGTTCAGGAACCCAAGCTCGCCGCGGTCGCTCCCGTGCGCGTGAGAGGGGACCGCACCGGGTGGTACGTCCTGGTCGTCGAATCACAGATGCTGCCCGATCACGACTAGGCGATCCGGTATTCCATTCCCGGGGCGTCGACCGGATGGCACGCACGGCCTGGTTCGGCCGGACCACAGGCCGCGGCCGAACCTGTCCCGTGCTTTCTTCCCGTTTCACTTCACCACGAAGTTCACCATCCGCCCCGGAACTGCAACGACTTTGACAATCGACTTGCCGGCCAGGTGTCCCTGAATCGCCGGGTCTGCCTCGGCAACCGATTGCATGGCGGCGGCATCGGCATCGGCCGGGACCCGCACCTTGGCCCGCACCTTGCCATTCACCTGGACCGGAACTTCGACGTCGTTCTCGACGAGCAGTGCGGGATCATGTTGGGGCCAGGGAGCATATGCCAGAGATTCTGTATGTCCCAGAGCCTCCCACAACTCCTCGGCGATGTGGGGTGCGAATGGAGACAGCAGGAGGACGAACGGCTCCAGACACGCACGCGGACGAGGTGATGCTCCGGTCAGGGCATTGGTGAACTCCATCATCCGACTGATCGCCGTGTTGAAGGCCAGGCGGTCGATGTCCTCCGTCACCTGCTTGATCGTCTTGTGCAGAATCCGCTTCTGTTCAGCAGTCGGCTCGACATCCTGCACGGCCGGATCGAGCTGCACGGTCTCGGATCGGGGATCGATAAACATCCGCCAGACCCGTCCCAGGAACCGGGAGACCCCTTCAACCCCTTTCATGCTCCAGGGCTTCGTCTGTTCGAGCGGCCCCATGAACATTTCATAGAGCCGCAGCGCGTCGGCCCCGTACTGCTCGACGACGTCATCGGGGTTCACGACGTTCCCCCGGGACTTCGACATCTTCTCGTTATTCTCGCCGAGAATCATCCCCTGATTGACCAGCCGCTGGAACGGCTCGGCAACGGGAAGGTAACCGCGATCGAACAGCACCTTGTGCCAGAACCGCGAGTAGAGCAGGTGCAGGACCGCATGCTCTGCCCCGCCGATATACAGATCGACCGGCAACCAGTACCGCGCGACCTCGGGATCAACGAACGCCTCGTTGTTCTTGTTGTCGCAGAAGCGGAGATAGTACCAGCACGATCCGGCCCACTGCGGCATCGAGTTCGTCTCGCGACGCAGCCGCGTACCGTCCTCGGCAGTTACGTACAGCCAGTCTTCCGGTGCGGCAGCCAGTGGTGGCTCGGGCGTCCCCTTCGGCTTGAAATCCTCCATGTCCGGCAAGGTGACCGGCAACTGGTCGGCCGGTACGGTGCGCACCAGTCCGGTCGCAACGCCGTTCTCATCAAGTTCATGCAGAATCGGGAATGGTTCTCCCCAGTATCGCTGCCGGGAGAACAGCCAGTCCCGCAGGCGATAATTGACGGCCTGGCGGCCGAGCCCGTCCCGCGACAGATCCTCGGTGATCTTCTGCTTGAACTCTCTGGTCGAGAGGCCGTCGTACGGACCGGAGTTGATCGCGGTCCCCTCCCCTGTGAACCCGATCGGATCGGAGCCCTCCCCGTCGGGCGGTGCAACGACCTCCGTCACGGGCAAATCGAACGTTCGCGCGAACTCGAGGTCCCGCTCATCGTGAGCCGGGACCGCCATAATCGCTCCGGTGCCGTAACTGATCAGCACGTAGTCGGCGATCCAGATCGGAATCTTGCCTCCGGTCACCGGGTTGATGGCGTAGCCTCCGGTGAACACTCCCGTTTTCTCGCGGGCCAGATCGGTTCGATCGAGATCACTCTTCAGTCCGGCTCGTCGGCGGTAGTCATCAACCGCCTGCCGCTGCTCGTCCGTTGTGATCGTGTCGACCAGCGGATGCTCCGGAGCAAGAACCATATAAGTCGCCCCGTACAGCGTATCCGGCCGCGTGGTGTACACACGCAGGACGTTCGCCTCGGGCCCGGCGGGGAACCCGCTCGCAGCACGGGCCGCTTTCCAACTGTCAAACGATGCATTTGAAGTGCTTGCGTCATCGCCGGCTCCATCGCCGGAATGCGTCGCCGAGGCCGCCTCGACAAAGAAGTCGACTTCGGCCCCGGTGCTTTTGCCGATCCAGTTCCGCTGCAGCAACTTGATCGACTCCGGCCAGTCGAGCTGGTCGAGTTCCGTCAGCAGGCGCTCGGCGTAGGCAGTGATGCGCAGCATCCATTGCCGCAGCGGCCGGCGTTCGACGGGGTGCCCTCCGACTTCACTTCGTCCTTCGGCATTAACCTCTTCATTCGCCAGGACCGTCCCCAGTGCCGGACACCAGTTGACTGGTGCTTCGCTCTGGTAGGCCAGCCGGTGTGCGTCCTGATAGCGGCGGACTGCTTCATCGCGGGTCAGAGTTCCGGATTCGGTCGCCGATCCCTGCCGCGTTGCGGCAACCCGCTCCACGACATCCTCGGGGATCGGAAGCTCACTGATCGGACGACCCTTCCCCTTCCGCTGGACGCCGTCCGGTCCGGTCCATTCGAAGTCAGGGTCGAACCAGGTGTCGTACAGCTGGAGAAAGATCCACTGCGTCCAGCGGTAATAGTCCTCGT
>CAZUXX010000486.1:0-3544 GCA_964624215.1 uncultured Planctomycetaceae bacterium | reverse complement strand
TCACCGACGGACTCTGGTACGACGAGTCCCGCGCCGTCGCCTTGGCGTACGGCGCCAGGTTCGAGTGGGACGAACTCGCCGAAGGGGTCAATCCCGACCCCGAACTGGTCGGTAAGGTCAGCGACACCAACGGTCAGGTCGCCTATCTCGAACGCCTGATCGACAACATGTGTATGCAACTCGTTCAGAAGCCCGAGTTGTACGATGTCATCGTCACCCAGAACCTGTACGGGGACATTCTCAGCGACGTCTGCGCCGGACTCATCGGCGGACTCGGCATGGCACCCGGCGCCAACATCGGCACCGAGGCAGCCCTCTTCGAAGCCACTCACGGCTCCGCTCCCAAGTACAAGGGACAGAACAAGGTCAACCCGACCGCTGTGATCCTCTCCGGCCGCATGATGCTTGAGCACCTGGGCGAACACGAGGCCGCGGCCAAACTCGACCGCGCCATCGCCGCAGTGATCGAGGAAGGCAAGGATGTCACCTACGACATGAAGCCCGATCGCAACGATCCGACCGCAGTCGGCACCCAGGAAATGGCCGAAGCCATCTGCCGCAAGATGGGTGAGATCGGCTGACCTCACATCCGGTGACAGGACACAACGGAGCGAGGGGACGCAGCGGGATCACCCCGCCTGCGTTCTACTCGCTCCTGTCACTGGCTTTCGCCTCCGGAAGCACGATCTCGATGTCGTAGAATTCGCACGACCCGCGGCTCCGCTTTCCCCCCGCTTCGATCGCAATCGTCCGTTTCGGATTCCGCTTCGGATTCGACTGCGCAACCTCCTCACCATCGATTCGCAGTCGCGCCTGCTCGCCGGCGATTTCGATTTCGACGGCATATTCCCGCTCGGGTTCAAACGCGAACGGAGTCCCCGTCGCCTTCGGGCCATGCAGGAAGAACTGTCGCTGCCGCCCTTCATACCCGAAGTGGAACCCGCCGAACCGCACCCGCGGATTGGTCTCTCCCGAGACCTTCAGCTTCAGCCGCAGTGTCAGATCATTCGGCAGCGCCTGGCGGAATGTGATGCTGGAGTCCCCCGCCCCGACGATCCGCCGGTTCTGCATCTTCCAGTCGCCGCGCGCGATACGCCAGTTCCTGAGTCGGTTGGGATCGATCAGCGTTGCCGCCGTTGCGACATCCGATTCGATCGCTGTCTCGGCGGGCACCAGTGTCCACACCGAGGACACCTGCGCTGGCACCTCGGGGTCGATCGTCCGCACCTGCACGTCCGGACCGCTCACCGTCACGAGAACAGCCCCCATCAGCGACGACGCCACGTGCTTGAGCTCGCCCTCAGCGACACGGTCCTCCGCCAGTCGCTCGCCCGACGTGCCGTCCCAGAATCGCAGCTCACCACTTCTCGAAAGCGTCAGACACCGCTTCCCCCGGTCATACGCAGCCACATGCGCCACCGCTCCCCGATGGGCACTGATCGTCCGCCGCAGTGACTTGCGCCCGGCATGCCAGCATTCGACGGATCCGTTGCCGTGCCCGGTGTACATCATCAGGCCATCAGGCCCCTGCCACAGCGAGAACGTCGTGACCGGTCGATCGTGACGGCCGATCCGTTCCAGCACCTGCAGCGTTCGCGGATGCAACAGCATCGTCTCGCCGCCGGCCGCCACCGCGAGCTGGCTGCCGTTTGCCAGAAACTCGACATCGGCGATCGCCACCCGCCCCGGCCGGAACGAAGCGGTCACCGCATCCTTCCCCCACAGTCGCAACTGCTCATCGACCGTCAGCAGCAGATCGTCCCGCGGATCCACCAGCAGCATCCACGTCGCCGGATCAACCGCCGGGATGCCATCGACCTCGCGTGTCTCGTCGACCGAAAACAATCGACGCCGCCCCTGGTCATCAACGGCATGCAGAAAGTCCTCTCCCTTGTCGAATGCCAGGCAGCGAATCGATTCCGCCGACACCAGATACGTCCGCTTCAGCGCTTTCGTCCTCACCTCCCAGATCCGTATTGCCCTCTTCCCTGGTTGCCCCGGGACCTCCTCGCTCCCCGCCGTTGCCAGCCAGTTCCCGAATCGCGACACGGCGACCGCCGTGATTTCACCACTTGATTCGGCCTGCGCTCGAGCAGCGCACAGGGGGAACAGCACAACCGCCACTGCGAGCAGGCGCGACATGGTTCTGGCCTTGAATGGGAGGATCCTGGTCCCCGTTGAGCCGGCGATCATACCGGCCCCTGATTCCCACTGCACGCCGCGATCACCGAATCCCCCGCGTTGACCACCGACACCTCACCGGTAGAATCGCCGACCGGATTACCTGCGGAGGATCGGCGGCTGGTTCCTGGCGACAGGCCGCACGTGCCGTTGTCAAACTTTGATGGAGCGATCTGATGAAAGCCGTGTTGTTCTCTCGCTGGCCACTCGCCCTGGCTGTCCTCCTCACCGCTGGACTCCTCGGATGCGGCGGAGGTGACGAACTCCGTACCTTCGACGAGCAGGCCGACAGCGCCATCGAAGACGATCATCATCACCACGATCACGCCCACGGACCCCACGACGGGCATATCATCGAACTCGGCGGCGACGACTACCATGCCGAACTCGTCTTCGATGCGGCAACCCGCACGCTCGAGGTCTACCTGCTCGCCTCAGACGTCAAGACGCCGCTCACGACGACCGAAGAATCCATCTCGGTTCGCCTGAAGACCGGCGACGAAGAGAATGAGTTCCGCCTGCTGGCAGATCCTCTCGAAGGCGAAACCGACGGCTCCTCGCACTTCAAGCTCGAAGACGCCCAGCTTCCTGACGCCATCAAGGATGCCGAAGACCTCGAGGGAACTGTGGTCGTCACCATCGACGGGACGCAGTATCGCGGTCCCATCACGCACGACCATGGCCACGATCACGGTCACGCCCACTAAGGCGGATCGGCCCTGGCACCCGCAGGCATCGTTCACTCGCGATGCCTGCTGAACAACCGATAACAGACGATAACCCTGCGACGGGTCGCCCGATCACGAATCCGGGCGATTCTCTCGCAGGGTTGTTTGTCATTCCACGGTCACGCTCTTGGCCAGATTCCGCGGACGGTCGACGTTGCAACCCCGGGCAATGGCAACGTGGTACGCCAGCAGTTGCAGCGGAATCGACGTGACGATCGGCTGCAGGTATTCCTCGACCTCGGGAACAAAGATCACCTCGTCCGCCAGCTCGGCGACCCGGTGGTCCCCTTCACACGCAATCGCGATCACCTTCCCGCGTCGCGCCTTGACCTCCTCCATGTTGCTGATCACCTTCGGATAGATCCCGCACCGGGGAACAATAAACACGCTCGGCGTGTTCTCCTCGATCAGCGCAATCGGGCCATGCTTCATCTCCGCAGCCGGGTACCCCTCCGCATGGATGTAGCTGATCTCTTTGAGCTTCAGCGCCCCTTCCAGAGCCACCGGAAAGTTGTAGAGCCGACCCAGGTACAGAAAGTTCTCGTAACTCGAGTACCGCTCGGCAATGTCCGCCACGAGATCATTGCACTGCAGCGTCTTCGCCACGATCTCCGGCATCGCCCGCAGGTGCTTGA
>CAZUXX010000485.1:0-3545 GCA_964624215.1 uncultured Planctomycetaceae bacterium | reverse complement strand
CACCGTTTTCGTCGGCTTTACGGCGGCCGTCTGGGCCGCTTTGTCGATGCTGACGACGAAAGAATCGCGGGCGGCAGTGCGGCTGGAGGAGCTCCGGGATCCTGCGCGCCGCGGAGCAAAACAGACCGGAGGGGCCATCACCGTCCTCAAGAAGGCCGCTCCCGCCCTCTCAAAGGCGCTCAAGCCCAAGACAGAGCTCGAAGCCAACGACCTGAAGGTGCGGCTCTCAAACGCCGGCTACAACAATCCCAACGCTCCCACCTTCTACCTCGCCATCAAGGCTGCGGTCGCCATCACCTGCACCTTCATCGGAGCAGGCTTCGGATTGTTCACATGGGGCCTCGAATTCAACGCCCTCTCCGCCATCGTGATCGCCGGCGGGGTTGGCTTCTATCTCCCCGAAGTGATCCTCTGGTGGCAGCGCAGGTGCCGAATGGAGGAGATCTTCCTCACGCTCCCCGATGCACTCGACCTGCTGGTCGTCTGTGTCGAAGCTGGCCTCGGGCTCGATGCTGCCATGCGACGCGTCTCGACCGAACTCGCCGATTCCGCCCCCGCCCTCTGCTCCGAACTCGATCTGGCCAACATGCAGCTTCAGATGGGACGTCCGCGCCGGGAAGTCCTCCACGATCTGGGCGTCCGCTGCGGCGTCGACGATATGAAAGCCCTCGTCGCCATTCTGATCCAGGCGGACCGCTTCGGATCCTCCGTCGCCAAAGCTTTGCGCGTCCAGTCCGAATCAATGCGGGTCAAACGCTCGCAGCTCGCCGAGGAAAAAGCTGCCCAGACCGCGGTGAAGATGATCTTCCCGCTGGTGCTGTTCATCTTCCCCGGCATCTTCGTCGTGCTCGTCGGGCCAGCCGCGATC
Organism: uncultured Planctomycetaceae bacterium; assembly: GCA_964624215.1. GTDB lineage: Bacteria > Planctomycetota > Planctomycetia > Planctomycetales > Planctomycetaceae > CAZUXX01. The sequence goes on along the minus strand of CAZUXX010000485.1, from coordinate 2,677 downwards.
ATGATGATCCGCAATCTGCTGAATCAGTAATCGCCGGGCCCACTCCGGAAACGTCCCCGCCTTCGCGAGGCCTCCGGACTCACCGGGCGCGCCCCTGCTTGCAACACGCGCCCCCACCTCCGAGCAGTGCCGGGAATCGAAAACCGGCACTCTCACGACACCGTGGCGGGTCCTAGCGGGCCAGTGTTCCGACGGCTCCGGTACGCGCCGGGGGGCGAACCTCCCGGACTGGCGTGTTCTGCATGGAGTCCAGCAGTTCTCCGCGGACAACAGAAACTTCCCGTGGAGCTTCGATTCCCAGACGTATCCGGCCATTTCCGCCCTGGATCACGCGGACACAGATCCGACCATCAATCCAGACTTCTTCCCCGGGCTTTCGCGTCAGCACCAGCATGTCATCAATCCTTGACTCGAGAATCCTTGGCGAACAGAAAATTGCCGTGAAGCGAACTCCGCTGCAATTCGGGTGCCGCTGAATCTGCCGATTCACCACCCTCCGATCTCTCAACGTGATCCAGGGCGGCTTTCTTGCAGAAAACAACGCGGATTTTCGGCAATTCCTGCCGGACACCCCTCCCAGCCGCCAACGCGACTGCTGTGAGTCGCCACACTTGAGTGCTGTAATTCGCTGATTGGTATCACAACGCGCTGGTCGCTCGTCGATCTTCCCCGGTCAGCATTTGGCCGCGCCGAGCCGGCGGCCGCCAACCGGCCGACGGATGGCTGACTGGCGACCCGTTCACGTCTGAACGCGCTCTGGGGGAACTTCCGGGGGCCCTCTCCCTCCCGAGAACTCGTCTCCCTCACCTGGTGGATTAAGTAACGACATGCACAGTACTTACAATGCACCGGGTCCCGTCGATCGCCCCCCGGGCCCCGACTGGCCTGCCATTTGCAACGTCCTGTCACGAGCCGCACATCGCGGGTCACTCGAAACTCTGGCACACGCAGGAGATCTCAATGCTTACCCGGCAGGAACTTGAAGGTCAGTGGGAGCAGGTCAAGGGACGAATTCAGGAACGGTGGGGACAAATCACCGAGGACGATCTGACCCAGGTGAAAGGAAACGCCAATCAGCTTGTCGGCGTCATCCAGCAGCGCACCGGCGAATCCCGCCAGGCCATCGAAGATTACCTCGAAGAGGTCGTCCATCCCCCGACCATGCAGCAGGTCCGCGATGCCGCCAAAGAGTACTCCGAAAAGGCTCGTGAGTACGCCGAACGCGTCGGACAGTCGGCTCGCGAAAACTACGAACAGGTCGGCGAGACCCTCCGCGCCCAGTACGCCTCCGCCGAAGAATGCATGCGCCGGAACCCCATGGAGTCCGTCGCGGTCGCCTTCGGAGCCGGAATCATTGCCGGTGTCGTCCTCGGTCTTTCCCTCCGACGCCGTTGATCGTCCGACCAACCCTCGGAACTGAAACCGCGCCGACCGGCATTCATCAGGAGCCAAGCACATGGATACAGCAAATCGCATTCAGGGGCATTCCGGTCAGGAAAGCACCCAGGCCTGCATGACCGCCAAGGCCAGCGAATACTACGAAGCAACGAAGGAATCCTTTCAGGAGCATCCTCTCGCGGCCGCGGTCACCGCGTTCGGCGTCGGTGTCGGTGTCGGAGCCTTCCTGGCAATGACCCTCGGTGGCTCAGGCCGCCGGATCGACCATTCCGCCGAATCGGTCGCACGTCGCGTGATGAGCTCAATTCAGGATTACCTGCCCGACATGCTGAAAGGCTGATATGCCAGTCAACCAGAATGGTGACCCGCCGACGCCCGACGAGATCCGCCGCCAGATGCACAGCATCCGGCAGCAGCTTCCGCAGGAAATGGACGGCATCGTCGTCGGTGCTCGCCAGCTCGTCGACTGGAAGCACTACGTCCGCAGATTTCCCTGGGGCAGTCTGGCAGCAGCCGCGGCGGCCGGTTACCTCAGCGTTCCCCGCCGCGTCGAAGTCCAGCGACCCGATCCGGAAACGTTGGCGAAACTGGCCAAACAGCAAAGACTGGTCGTCGAGCCCAGATCGCGAGTCGAAGAAAAGCCCGGTCTCCTCGAATCGGCAGTGAACTTCGCCGGAAACATGCTCCTCCGGGCCGGAATGGCTTACGTGGGGCAACGCATCGGAGGCATCGTCGGATTCGAAAAGGGCAAAGAGGACGCGGCCGAGGCCCGGACGGCGGACGCCACGCCTTACCAGTTGTAGTGGACGAGGCTCATGGCATCCGCCAGTCCGTCACTCTCCCTGAGCCGCAACATGACGCATCATTTCATGGTCAACGGACAAATCAGAGACGACCGCCGAGTCGATCACGAGCCCGAGCGATACGCTCCCCCTCCTCCCCGTTCGGGAGACCAGGGACAGTGGTCCACATCGATCGGACGGTTCGTCAGCCAGTATCCCGCGGTGTTCCTGAGCGCCGCAGTCCTCGCAGGAGTCGCACTCGGATGGTTCGTCAAGCGCCGTTAACCGATGACAACCGGCGGAACGACCACCCGGGTCAACGACAGCCCGGAGTCGCCCGCAATCTCGCCGACTTCACCCACGATCTGGTGACACTCGGAGAACTGCAGGGCCGCCTCCTGTTGGCCGCTGTCGTCCTCCATTGCCTGATCGGAGCGTCTCGGGGGGATCCTGGTGGAGGCGACGACCACGTCCGCTTCGCCCGGATCGTCGACCAG
>CAZUXX010000484.1:0-3558 GCA_964624215.1 uncultured Planctomycetaceae bacterium | reverse complement strand
TGTCAAGCTGGACAACGGACATATCGTGATGGCCCACGTCGCCGGAAAAATGCGCAAGCACTTCATCCGCATTGTTCCGGGTGATCGGGTGAAGGTGGAGGTTTCCCCCTACGACTGGAACCGCGGTCGCATCACGTTCCGTGAACGTTGATCTGACGGAACCGCACTAGCCATGTCGTCCGCTGCAGGCCCTACGGGTCGCTCCTCTTTGCCGTTCGTTCAGCTGTTTACGGACGGTGCCTGCCGCGGTAATCCTGGCCCCGGGGGATGGGCATACATTCTGCGTCATCCGGCATCGGGGTCGGAGAAGGTGGCGAGCGGGGGGCGCCCGCTGACGACGAACAACCAGATGGAGCTGATGAGCGTGATCGCGGGGCTCCGGGCCCTGTCGAGGCCATCGCGGGTCGAGATTGTGACCGACAGCATGTACGTGCTCAAAGGATGTCGGGACTGGCTGCCGGGCTGGAAGAGGAACGGCTGGAAGCGGCGTGAAGGGAAGCAGCTCAAGCCGGTGAAGAATGTCGAGCGCTGGAAGGAGCTGGATGAGCTACTCGCCCGCCACGACGTTCATTGGGTGCATGTGAAGGGTCATGCCGGCCACCCGGAGAATGAGCGGTGCGATGAGCTTGCTGTCGCCGCTGCGATGGAGTTCATGAAGCCCTGAGGGGACGCTGGTCGAGAGACCCGTCGCGGTGCCCGCGGGGCATGGGGCGTGTTCGGTGAACTCCCGCCGGGTGGATATGAGCTCAAGACGGCTTCGCGCCCGTGGCAGATTCTGCTATTTCAGCGCGACCGGACGCTCTTCCAAGGATGGATGCCATGCACGGCCGCGGACGCCTGCTGCGATTTCGCTATGTGATGCCGGAGCTGTTTGCGCCGGCGATTCAGCTTCGGCGCGGGCTGTTACGCCTCCGATGGGGGGCGCTGCAGGCGATCGGCTTTCAGCCTTTGTGGACGACAGGGGCGACGGCGGGACTTGCGGCGCTGTTGCTGACAGTGCTGCTGTTCTTCATCGACGACAAGCGGGCCATTGCGAAACCGGCGGATGTTGAACCGTCGCGGCCGGTGATCGAGCCCGAGCCGCCGACTCGAACGTTGCCGCCGCCAGTGGAACCGCGGCCGGTGCTACCACAGTCTCCCGTACAGCCCGAGTTGCCGCGTCTGCTGCCTTCAATCAAGGCGTCGATTTCGCGGCTCGAATTTCGCAGCAATTATCGGCGTCTGCCGCTGAGGACGATCATCGCGCGATCGCGCCTGCCGGCGGGGAGCGGGGAGTTGCCATTGCGAGCGGACGGATGGTCGCGGGGGATCTCGCGAGTTCCGGAGCCGATTGCCTTCTCGCCGTACCGGGAGCAGGAGGGCCTGCGGAACTGGGAACCGACCGCGAATGCCATCACGACCTCGGCTCAACTACCTGCGGGAGGCGGGATTTCGTCGCTGAGCACAGCGGGTCTGACCGTTGAGAAGCGCGGGCCGGGGGATGCTAGTCCGTCGGACCGGATCACGTATGAACTCATCGTCCGGAATCCCACGAAGTCAGCGATTGCGGGCGTCGTGGTGCGTGAGCTTGTAGATGTTCGCCGGGTTCTGGACGCCTATCCCGCGGCGCTTGTGGAGGCGGAAGGCCTGGTGTGGCGGCTGGGGACGCTGAGCTCCGGTGACGAGCAGCGATTGCTGTACGAGGTGGATCCACGCGGGACGGCGGTGCTCGAGCTGGTCACCGAGGTGACTGTTCAGAACGGGGTGGGAGTTGCGGTTACGGTTGAAGGTGCTCCGGACCCGACACCGGTGCCGGAGTTTCCGTCGTTCCCGCCGTTCCCGACGCTGGATGAGCCCGAATTGCCGCGAGGTGACTTCGTTCCGGCAGTCCCGGAGCCGGCAGAACTTCCTCCCTTCCCGGATCTGAGTGCGATGCCGGTCCCGGCACCGATGCCTGACCCGGTCGAGGTAGCGCGGCGGGCGATTCTGAAGGTGACGACGCTCCCGAGCAGTCCGGTGGCGAAGGGAGAGGACGTGACGACCTGGTTCGAGGTGCGGAACGTCGGTGATGCAGATGCCGAGATCGTTGTGCTGACGGTCGAACTTCCAGAGGGCCTGACTCACCACGAAGGCCAGCGGGTCGTGCGGCACGAGTTTGCCACAGTTGCGGCGGGAACGACCCGGCGGGCGCGACTGATTACCCGGGCGGAGCGACCGGGGATCTTCGAATTCGCCGGAGAGCTGACTGCCTCGGGGCCGGTCGAGAATGCACCGCTGCGTCCATTACAGGTGCGGCTGAAGGTGACGGAACCGTACCCGGGGCCCGAGGCGTCAGTGGACACCATGAGTCTGACTGAGAGTCAGGCTGAAGAATCGGACATCGTCCCGACGCTGTATACGCAGCCGGACGCAGCGGAGCTGCGTTAGAGGTCCGGCAAGCGGAGTTGTGATGCGAGCGGGGAAAGAATCGTCAATCCCTGGCATGCCGCGTCGTTTAACGCCGTGAGCACATGCCACACAGAACCGGGCATCCGGCGCCTACGAACTGTGCAGGTGGGCCGGCAATGGCAGCTTGTTTTCCCGATAGAACGCTTCGGGATCCTCCTTGAGGAAGTCGATCATCGCGGGAAGGGTATCGCGCAGGCGGAACTGCGGGTTCCAGCGGAGTTTCTGGCGGGCCCTGGCGATGTTCGGCGCGTAATGCGCGTCGGCGAGGTCGATCATCCAGGGCTTGATGAACTGGGGGTCGTCCTCATCTGCGAACTGGTTCTGGACCCAGGCTCCGGCTCTGGCAACGACCTTGGGAATGCGGATTGTGGGCCACTCTTTGCCGTGAACCAGTTCGCCGACGCGTTCCTGAATCTCGCGGTATGACATGACATCGGGCTCGGCGATCAGGAACACCTCAACGGGGTCGAGTTCCTTGCGGTGTGTGATCGTGTCGTGGAAGCAGGCGGCAAGATCGTCGAGATGGACCAGGGCCTGACCATGCGTGCTGTCGCCCGGGTACAGGTAGCTTTCGAGCTGTTTCTCGTAGATGCGGGCGATCTGCTGACCGACCGGGAGAGAGTGACACCGGGAGTCGTAGACGCCGGCGATGCGGAGCATGACACAGGGGATGTCGCCCCGCTCCTGGCGAATTGCCTCTTCGGCCTTGAGCTTGCTTTGCGGATAGGCCCATTCAGCCTGGGTCGGTGACGACTCGTTGATTTCCTTGCCTTCCTTGCTGGGCTTCATCACGAGGAGGCTGCTGGAGAAGACAAACTGTTCGCATTCGAATTGCAGCGTGCGAAGCTGCCGGAGCAGCCGACGGGTTCCTTCGACGGTCAGCTGGTCGTAGAGGGGGCTTGGCTCGCCGGAGAAGTCGTAGTAGGCGGCAAGGTGGAGCACGCTGACGAGGTGATTGCCGTGCTGCTGCGCGATGTTCTCGAGAGATTCGGCAACGCTCTGATCACTGGTGAGGTCGGTATCGAAATGGTCGAGGGGGAGGGCGTCGTCTCCGGGCGACTTGAGGTCCATCCCGACGAGATTGAAGTGCCCCTTGAGGTGCTCGCAGATGCGAGTCCCGATGAGTCCGCT
>CAZUXX010000483.1:0-3589 GCA_964624215.1 uncultured Planctomycetaceae bacterium | reverse complement strand
CTCGTTGCGCGGGTTCCTTTCGTTCTGCTCGAACCGGGCGGACAGGACGAACAGTGCTTCAGTGTTCCCGGCTACACGGTGGCGACGGAGGGGATCCCGCGCAATCCGTACATGCCCTCGCGCGATCCGCAGGGAGTCTTCTACCGCGCGGACGAAATGCTGTTCACGCTCCCTCCGGCGTTCTTCTACCTGCAGGCCCCGTTCTTTCTCGCCTTGCCCGACGGGTATCCCACCAGCCGCTGGCCGTCGGTCCTGGCGGGCATCGCAGCGATTTGGCTGACCTGTGAACTCGCCTCCCGATTCTTTGCCAGCGAGGCCGCGGGACTGTGGGCTGCCGGAATGTATTCGGTTTCACGCGTCTTCTATTTTCCCGCAACGTTTGCAAGGCCAGACATGGTGTGCACGTCCCTCGGTCTGGGGGCAATCGTGCTCCTCTGGGACTGGCATGCGGCAATCTCCGGTCCTTCCGAACTGACCTCGCCCGTCCGGCAGAAGCGGTTCCCCGCTCGGGTGCTTCTCGCCGGAGCCTTGTGCGGACTCGGGCTACTGACCCATCCCTTCGCAATCGTGTACTGCATGCTCTTGGGCGGATGGGTCCTGCTGGCGGCACCGAACCGGGGCGACCGGATTCGCCTGGCGGCCTTGCTGGCTCTGTGTGCGGCACTTGCATTCGCGCTGTGGTTGCCGCTGATCGCCATCGAACCGGAAATCTTCCGGCGACAGTTCTTCAACAATGTGCTCAACCGTGCCGGTCCGGGACTGACGCAGCGCGTGCTATGGCCCTGGCCATGGCTGATTGCTCATGCAAAGTTTCTGTGGGAACACGCTGGAACCCTGCAGTCCCTGCTGATGGCAGCCGGAGTGGCCTTCTGCCTCCTCCGTGAAATTGTGCGAATGCGCCGGGGGACCACGCCGAGCAGCGAGCGACAGCATGCCAGCCGGGCGCTCTTGATTGTCGGTGTTGCCATCTGGCTGCTGGCCGCCACGCAGGGAGGGCATTCAACCAAAGGCTACCTGTCGTTCACGGGCAGTTTGATGTTCACCTGCGTCGGGGCAATGCTGGCAGAGCTGCCGCTCGTAGCCGGACTCCGACGCCCGAAGTGGGTCACCGTCGGTCTGGTGTGCGCAATGGGTCTGACGATGCTCCCCGGATCCGGTGCCCGGACATGGTTCACGCTCGTGCAGAACTTCTCACACCCCGACTACAACGGTCGGCTGTTCGCCGAACGCTTGCTGGACAGGACGCCCGCCGACGCCCGGTACGTCCTGGACCAGTCCTATGCCTTCGACTTCTGGCTCGCAGGTCGCCAGACCACCCTGATCAACATGACGGACGATCCCTTCGATCTGCTGGTGCTCGGGCGAGACGGTGTCCGCAAGGAATCGGCCACCAGCAGGAACGTCCGATCCATTGCGCGCATCGGCCGCTTCGACGATCCCGCGGCATGTTACGCCGAGATCTTCGAATCAATAGCGCCGCAAGGAGACGCTGCTCCCCTCACCACAAAGGCGCAGAAGCCCGAATCCCGAGAGGCTACTTCGTCGAAATCGCCTGCGCCAGCGGTCGCAGCACCTCGTCGATGACGTGCTCTTCCAGCAGGTCTTCGCAGACCTCGCGGAGCTCGGCGAGCGTTTGAACCAGGCTCGAATCGTGCGGCAGGCTACCGTACTGACGCACCATGAAGTAGACGCTGATCGCCTCTTCATTGAAGTCGTTGCGCCGCACCTGGTACGCATTCGTGCGGGTTTCGATCATCAACCGGCACTGTCGGCGGCAGCTCGAGTCGAGCGCCATGGTCAGCGAAGGCTCGTAGTTCAGCGGTCGCCCTCCCGGAATGGAGAGCAGTCCGTCAAACGCAGTTCCCAGCCCGAGTGCCTCGGCGACGAGCTCATCGTGATTCCCTCGGTACAGGAAGTCGAAACCCATCAGGAAATCGAGCGCTTCGCAGTCCAGCGGGCTGACACTCAGCATGTACGGCGCAAGCTCCAGCGCAAGTGAATGCTGCTCCATCGCCGCATCCAGTTCCGACGGATTCACCATCCCGCTGCAGATGCGCCTCGGTTCGAGGCTCATCCAGCGGTAGGTCGGTTGATCCTTGTCTTCTTCGAGGACGAAATCTCCGTTCTCGCGCGTGTAGAAGTTGCGCATCGAGGGATACGACTTCTGCACACGCCCAAAGAACTCCAGCACCGTTTCCCGCCCCGACGGAAGCGGTAACTCCGTATACAGATTCAGGTTCGCGAAATATTCGTCGGCCAGATTCGCGTAGGGATTCATCAACGGCCTCTGGAGAAATGGGTCCCAGACGAAAAACGCTCCCGGGAGAAACCCCGAGTCGATCAAATCCGGCTCGGTGTTCCGGCAGGGAGCGGTGCATACTGTTCTCGAATTTCCGCCGAGCGGTCCGAATGGCGGACCATTCTTCGGCAGTGCATTCTAGAGGGCTTCCAACGAAAGTGTAGCGTCACTTCCCGCGGCCACCTGCCAGGAGCGTCCGGCCCGCGTCGCCTGCGCCTCCTCAACGAACGTTTGCAGAATCTCGCCCGCACCGTCTCAGAGACAAGGACGACAGGATCGCCCAGGTGGTTCGGAGGGGTGTCACGTCATTCTCACCGGATGCAATGCCAGCGACGAACCATGATGGCAGCGCCGTCAGAGTGGAAGCGCGGGCGAGTTCCCGCGAAGCGATCACGCAACGTCCTTCGTCGCATCGAGCACGGCGACGACATCGGCCTCCGGAACGCCTGAAACCAGCTCCACCTGACCGATCCGCAACGGGAGGACGAACCTCAGCTCGCCGGCGACGGTCTTCTTGTCCAGACGCATCCGCTGCAGGATGTCGTCGTTCTGCAGGGCCGCATCGTCGGGGAGTGTGGTCGGGAGCTGGAACTTCTTCAGCAGATCGAGCTGGCGCCGAGTTTCCACTTCGGTGATTCGGCCAAGGCGCTCCGCGAGCCGGCTGGCACAAATCATCCCGATCGAGACCGCTTCGCCGTGCAGCAAAGTCCCGTAACCGCACAGGGCCTCGAATGCGTGGGCGAACGTGTGGCCGTAATTGAGCACAGCCCTGAGACCGCTGCGTTCGAATTCATCCTGCTCGACAACCTGGGCCTTTAGTTCACAACTTCGCGCAATGGCGTACTGCAGTGCACTTGCATCGCGATGGTTGATCGCACTGGCATTCGCTTCGAGCCAGTCGAAGAAGGCCGAATCGAGAATGACTCCGTACTTGACGATCTCGGCCATTCCGGAGTTGAACTCTCGATCCGGCAGAGTCGTCAGAAAGCTTGTGTCGATCAGGACTCCCAGCGGTTGATGAAACGCACCAATCAGATTCTTGGCTCGAGGATGGTTGACTCCCACCTTCCCGCCGACCGAACTGTCGACATCCGCCAGGAGTGACGTCGGCACTTGCACAAACGGCAGGCCACGTGCGTACGTCGCTGCGACAAATCCGGCTGCATCCCCAATCACGCCACCACCAACGGCAATCACGGTGGTGCGACGATCCGCCTGCATCTCAACCAGGTGATCGTAAGTGTTGGCGATGACGTCCAGGCTCTTGCTCGGTTCGCCAGGTTCCAGGAC
>CAZUXX010000482.1:0-3592 GCA_964624215.1 uncultured Planctomycetaceae bacterium | reverse complement strand
AGCACCGGGCAGCTGTTCCAGGGCGTGTCCGGCGCGAACGACATCCACTACGACTTCGTTGCGCGCCGCACCGCGGAGCTGCACCGCCAGACGCCGGGGGCCTCGATCGGCGTGTTGATGAGATCCAACGATGCCTGCGCCCGCATTGTCCGGGAACTGCTCCTCATGGGAGTCGAAGCAAGCCTCGAAGGAGTCTCGCCTGTCTGCGATTCGTGCGGCGTCGAGATTCTGCTCTCGCTGCTGCAACTCGCCGACCATCCCGGTGATTCCGCTGCTGCGTTCCATGTCGGTCACTCGCCACTTGGCGAGCATCTTGGTCTCGATCCCAACGCCGGACCGGGGGACCGGGAGCGATTCGCCGCGACAATCCGGCAGCGTCTGCTGCAGGAGGGATATGTCCGCTGCCTGACCGACTGGTGCGCGGTGCTTGCACCGCACTGCGATCGCCGAGGCGTCGAACGGCTCAAACAACTGGTCGACCTGGCATACTCCCAGTCGGATGCCGACGTGCTGCGCCCCGCCGAAGTGGCCGCACAACTGCAACGCCATCAAACCCGCCGTGTGCGTCAGGCTCCCGTCCGCGTCATGACGATCCATCAGTCGAAGGGTCTCGAGTTCGACGTGGTGGTTGTCGGCGATCTCGACAGCAACCTGAGACAGACACCTACGTTCGTCACCGATTCAGACAGCCCTGTGTCTCCCCCGAACCTGATTTGCCGATACCGCAACGGCACGGTCCAGTCTCTGTTGCCCGACTACGTCCAGGCAGCGTTTCGCAACTCCGAAACCCGGATGATTGAGGAGCAGCTTTGCAATCTTTACGTCGCGCTCACCCGGGCGATCCATGCCCTGCACATTCTGATTCATCCGGCGTCGTCCGGGACCGGAAAATTCACTCGCCTGTCGCAACTGGTATGGGCGGCCGTGACCGGTTGCAAAGACATGCCCGGCGGACAGGTTAGCCGCATCCGGGGGGAGGCCGACTGGTGGCAACGCGAGCCGCGAGTCCTCCGCCGTCCCGGGCATCTGGAAGAGCGCGACAATTGTCAGACCGCCTCCTTTCTCTCGATCGCACTCGCTCCTTCGAACGCGCGTGCGGCGGCACACCTGCCATCCGTCGCTCCGTCGCGGAAGGGCACCTCGACGGTTCGCATCGGTTCAGTACTGACATCGAAGCACTACGCGACCGAGCGTGGCACGCTCATTCACGCCTGGCTGCAGCAGATCCGGTGGATCGAGGATGGACTTCCCGACGAGGAGCATCTGCTTCGTCTGGCGAACATCGCCTGCCCCTCGGCCACGAATCCCGAGCGAATCCTCCGCGACTTCCATCAGATGCTGGAGCGGACCGAAGTTCGCAACCTGCTGACACGTCAACAGTACATTCGCCCGGCCTCCCTCCCCTTCCCACAGGAGGTTGTCGCGGGACTGCAGGCCGACCAGTATGATCTGGAGGTTCTCTGCGAAGCCCCGCTGCACGTTCCGCTCGACAACCAGATGATCCACGGGTCGATCGACAGGCTGATCGTCTTCCGTCAACAGGGTCGACCGGTGGCAGCGGATGTCATCGACTACAAGACCGATCAGGTCGATGTCGATCGCCCCGGGACACTCGCAGATAAAGTCGACCAGTACCGCACCCAATTGTCGTTGTATGCCCGCGCCGTCGCACATCGTTACGGCCTGCGGGCCGATTGCGTTGCCGCACGGCTGGTGATGCTTGCCGCCGGACGGGTCGAACGGGTCCCTTTCCCGGAACGGATGTCGTGATGAAGTTTCTGCACGCGGCCGATCTGCATCTGGACGCTCAACTGACGGGGCTGGCCGAGTACGACGGAGCACCGGTCGACACGATCCGGGGTGCCACCCGACGCGCCTTCGAGAATCTCGTCAGTCTGGCCATCGACGAGCAGGTTTCTTTTGTGCTCATCGCGGGCGACCTGTTCGACGGCCGCTGGACCTCCACCAACACCGGTCTCTGGGCTGCTGCGCAGTTGCACCGGCTGGACCGTGCCCGCATTCCGGTCTACCTGCTGCGGGGCAATCACGATGCGCTCAGTCACGTACCGCAGCGGCTTCCCTGGCCGTCCAACGTCTACGAGTTCTCCGCCGATTGCCCCCGGACGTACCTCCTCGACGATCTCGGCGTCGCGATTCATGGACAGAGCTTCGCCCGGCCCGATGTCCCCCATGATCTGAGCGACGGATACCCCGATGCGGTCCCGGGAAAGTTCAACATCGGGATGTTGCACACGAGCCTGACCGGCGATGCCAACCACGCCTGCTACGCACCGACGACCGGAGACCAGCTGGCTCTCAAACGGTATGACTACTGGGCCCTGGGGCACGTGCATACGCATCGCATCGAGCGTCGCGATCCCGCCATCGTCTTTCCGGGGTGTACGCAGGGTCGACACATCAACGAGCCTGGTGCGAAGGGGTGCGTCCTCGTCCACGTCGAGGGTGGCCATGTGCAGGAGATCGAGTTCCGCCCACTCGACGTTCTCCGCTGGAAGCGGCTGACCGTGAACGTCGAGACGGACGACGGGACCAGCGACGTTCTCGAACGAATCCGGCAACAGCTCGAACAGCTGCTCGACGAGCATGATCGCCGATTCTCCGCAGTCCGACTGGAACTCCGCGGCCCCTGTGCGTGCCACCGGGAACTGTGTGACGACGGGCAGCGATCGGCATTTCTGCTCGACGTCCGGGCCCTCGCCAAGCAACACCAACACGTCTCGATCGAGCGGGTCGATTTCCGGACAGCTGCTCCCGTCGACTTCGACCAGCTGCTGCAGGCCAACGATCTGGTCGGTGAGTTGCTGCGTGATTTGCGGAACCTGCAAGATGGCCCTGATGACCTCATCGGAGAACTGCAACCGGTGTTCGATCCGGTGATTGCCAAACTCGGCAGTGTCCAGAAACAGCTCGATGTGAACCTTCACGATCCCCGGTTCATTCGCGATTGCCTCGAAGAGGCCCAGGGACTGATCGTCTCGATGCTGACGGAACAGGAGACGATGGCATGAAGCTCGACCGACTGACCATCGAAAATTACGGAATCCATCAGGACCGGGAGCTCGACCTGGCGCCCGGCCTGCAGTTGATTTACGGGCCCAACGAAGCCGGCAAATCGACGTTGCTCAATCTGCTGCGGCATCTCCTGTTCGGGCTCCCGGGAAAGAACTGCCCCTACCGGTTCGCCAATCCATCACGGCCACTGGCGGCATCGTGCTCGGGGCATCTCACCGACGGTCGCGAGTTTTCCCTGCGGCGCGAACGATCTGCCACGGGTCGGGACCAGCTCACCGGAGAACTCGACGACGCACCGCTCACGCGCGAGTCACTGGAGGAACTGCTCAAGGGAGCCAGTCCCGATCTGTATCACAACATCTTCGCTTTCTCGCAGCGCGAACTGCATGAAGGGACCAAAAGTCTCGAGAAGGCCAGCCTGGAAGAGGCCCTGTTAGGCGGCGGAATCGGAGGGCTTGCCGCATTCCGCGACCTTCAGTCCCGACTCGACACCAAACTTGACAAATTCTTCAAACCCCGAGGTACCAAACAGCGAATCCCCAGCGCTCTGCAGAACGTC
>CAZUXX010000481.1:0-3593 GCA_964624215.1 uncultured Planctomycetaceae bacterium | reverse complement strand
GGCACTCAAGCCTCAGGAAAAACTGGTCACGTCATACGCACGTCGCCGTCGACAATGGTCAGCCGCACGCGGCCCCGAAGTGTCCAGCCGGCGAATGGGGACGTTCGACTTTGTGTCGCAAACCGGAAGGGGTCCACCGTCCACTGTGCGGCCGGGTCGATGACCGTGATGTCGGCCAACGTTCCAACTTCCAGTGAGCCGCGATCGGTCAGGTTCAGTAAAGCCGCCGGGCCCGATGTGAGTTTCCCCAGCAGGGCCGGCCAGTCGAGGTGTCCCGGTTCGATCAAGGCCCGGATGCAGACTGCCAATGCGGTCTCCAGCCCCGCTGCGCCAAATGGAGCCTGATCCAGTTCGCGGTCTTTCTTCTCCGCCGCATACGGCTCGTGGCCGCTGCTGATCACGCTGATCGTCCCGTCCTGAAGCCCCTCGATCAGTGCCTCCAGATGATCGCGGGAACGCAGCGGGGGCATGAACTTGAAACGGGGCTCGTACTCCTGCAGCGCTTCATCAGTGAGCGCGAGATGATGCGGCGTCGCATGGGCGGAGACCGGGACGCCTCTGGACTGAGCGAAGCGGATTTCACGGACACTGCGGCGTGTCGAAATCGCCATCAGATGCACGTGGCCGCCCGTCTGCTCAGCCAAAGCGATGTCACGACGCACCATGATCTCTTCGGCCGCCGCGGGAATTCCTCGAAGCCCGAGTACTGTCGAATAGAATCCATCGTGCATCACCCCGTGGGCCACGAGTTCGGGCACCTGGGGAAGGTGCAGCAGCGGACGACCGAACATGCCGGTGTACTGCAACGCCCGTCGCATAATCTCCGAATTCGCGATCGCCCGAGCACCGTCGGTGAACGCTGCCGCCTTGCCGTCAACCAGCTGACCGATCTCGGCTAGCTCCTCACCAGCCGTCTGTTTCGTCACGGCCCCCAGGGGCACCACCCGGCAGTGGCGGGCCCGCTCGGCCTGGAGCGTGACGAACTCGGCTGCGGCACGGGTGTCTACCACGGGCTGAGTGTCGGGGCGAGCGGCAACCGTCGTGAACCCGCCGGCAATCGCAGCCGCAGTGCCGGTCGCGATCGTCTCGTCCTCTTCCGCCCCCGGCTCTCCGAGTTTCACACAGCAGTCGATGAACCCGGGAGAGACAATGCAGCCGGAGACATCGATCGTCCGGTCGATCGCTCCCCGCTCCTCGGGACGCGGCAGCTCGGCGATGCGCCCGTCCTTGACAAAAAGATCTCCTGTCTGATCCAGACCCCGTGAGGGATCGATCAGCCGTCCGCCGGTCAGGAGCAACGTGGGCATGAGATCCTTTCCAGGAGAATGGTGGCGTCTGAGCGACATCAGGTCTGCAACGCGGCAGGGATGACGTCTCCAGTGACGCGACACCGACTTGGAGGCCCTGCTAGTGCGCGGTCTCCCTCACAACCTTTCGTGATGAATACTGGTGCAGCAGATACAGGCACGCCATCCGCACGAACAGCCCGTTGGTCACCTGGTTGAGGATGACCGAATGGTCCCCGTCCGCCACATCCGGCGTGATCTCCACCCCACGGTTGATCGGCCCCGGAGCCAGAATCACCAGCCCGTCGCGAGCCCGCGCCAGTCGCTGCCGGTTCATCCCGAACAGGTGCGCGTACTCGGCAATCGAAGGGAAAAACGCCCCCCGCTGACGCTCGAACTGCACACGCAGCAGGTTGAGACAGTCCGTCTGGTCGAGAACCTCGTCGAGGTCGTGCGACACTTCGACTCCCATTCGTTCGATCTGGGGCGGGATCAACGTCGCCGGTCCGCAGACAATCACACGGGCTCCCAGCTTTGTCAGTCCCCAGATGTTCGAGCGGGCAACGCGGCTGTGCAGGATGTCTCCGACCAGCGTCACCGTCAGTCCGTCGAGTCCCCCGCAACGCTCGCGGATGGTCATGATGTCCAGCAGCGCCTGCGTTGGATGCTCGTGAGTCCCGTCGCCGGCATTGAGAACGGAACAGTCGAGATAATTCGCGAGGAACTTGGGAGCACCTGACGAACTGTGGCGGACCACCATGTGGTCGATCCCCATCGCCTGGATCGTCATGGCGGTATCAACGAACGTCTCTCCCTTGGAAAGACTGCTTCCCGACGCGCTGAAATCAACCGTGTCCGCGCTCAGCCGCTTCGCGGCGAGCGAGAAACTGGTGCGGGTTCGGGTCGACGGCTCGAAGAACAGATTGGCCACGACGGCGCCACGCAGCGCATCGAGTTTGGTCTCACCCGCGGCCGCCCGTTGTTTGAATTCATCCGCCTGGTCGAGAATCACGGTGATTTCGTCGGCAGAAAGCTCCTGCAGCCCCAACAAATTCTTCCGCTGCCAGGGAACATCGTCCGTCAACGGGGAAGCTTCAGTGAGAGGCGGGGCTTCGATCATGGCGTGGAAATGGGGCGGGAGCGCAACGACGAACCTTCATCGCAGCGGCGACACGCACCTTCGCCGCCGCGGATCTCTCAGGTTCACAAACGCCGAAGTCGGGACTCTATCAGACGACTTGCCGGAGAACCAACGAGCCCGGGATCGATTCTCAACAGACCGATTTCACCGGCAGGAACACAGGTTGTTGCGTGCCTCGAACGCCGCTCTGCCAGTCACGGGCGCTTAGTACGCCTTCGCGAAGACAGCCCGCCGTGCGCTCGGTTGACCCGTGAACAGGCAGGTCCCCGGCTCCGCGTCCCCCTCCAGCGGAATGCACCGCGGCGTGACTTTCAGTTCCTTGAGGACCTCGTCCATCTCGGGCGCCTCGTCCGTGAAGTGACACAGCGCGAAACCGCCATGAATCTCGGGGTGGTCAACATCCTTCGACTTCGGAGTAAAGAACTCCCGGAACTCGTCGAGCGAGTCAATCGTCCGGGTGTGCTCCTGTCGGAAGGCGAGCGCCCGGTCGAACAGCGCCTTCTGGATTTCTCCCAACACGCGGCTCACCGTCGCAACAAATTCGCCTCGATCCTGTGGCCCGGTTTCCCCGGTATCACGCCGGCCGACGAAGACACCATTCTTCCTCGACCCGCAGTGGCACCCCTTTCTTCACATGCTGCCACTTCTTCTCCCCGCCACGCAGGTCGCGGTCGTCGATGAAGACTCGCACCGGCACATCGGCATACCGCTGTGCCTCAAGTTCCTGTTTGAGCGACTCGCAGTACGGCAACACCTGACCGCGTTCCTCATCGTTGCGATAAATCGGCAGAATGACGACATGCTTCGGTGCCAGCCGGGGCGGCAGGACAAGGCCGTCATCGTCCGAGTGCGTCATGATCAGCCCGCCGATCAGCCGCGTCGAAACACCCCACGACGTCGTCCAGGCGTATTCGAGTTCCCCCTTTTCGTTCTGGAAGCGGATCTCCTGCGCCCGCGAGAAGTTCTGGCCGAGGAAGTGCGAAGTCCCCGCCTGCAGGGCCTTGCGGTCCTGCATCATCGCTTCGATCGAATACGTATCGACGGCGCCCGGGAATCGCTCGCCTGCGGTCTTCTCCCCCTTGATCACTGGCATCGCCATCCAGTTCTCGGCGAAATCGGCATACACGTCGAGAATCAGTCGCGTTTCCTCTTCCGCCTCGGCCTGA
>CAZUXX010000480.1:0-3603 GCA_964624215.1 uncultured Planctomycetaceae bacterium | reverse complement strand
GCCGCGTTCGGCGTTCGCTGCCGCTGGTGGTCCAACCGCTCCCACGCGGATGGCGTTTGTGTATATCCCCTGCGGGGCGATCATGGAGGACTGGACCCCGAAGGACGAAGGAGCGAATTTCGAGTTCACCAAGACCCTGAAGCCGCTGGAGAGGTTCCGTAAGGATCTGCTGGTGGTTTCGGGGCTGAGTCATGACAAGGCCCGCTCGAACGGTGACGGTGCCGGAGACCATGCGCGGGATTCGGCAGCGTTTCTGACGGCGAGCCAGCCGCGGAAGACGGCCGGGGCGGATATTCGTCTCGGGGTTTCGGTGGACCAGGTGTACGCGCAGGTGCGGGGTTCTGAGACCCGGCTGCCGTCGCTGGAACTGGGAACGGAAGCCGGTCGTCAGGCCGGTAGCTGTGACTCGGGTTACAGCTGTGCGTACCAGTCCAACATCTCGTGGAAGTCGGCGACTCAGCCGATGGCGAAGGAGATCAACCCGCGGGCGGTGTTTGATCGCCTGTTCGGTGATGCCCAGAAGGATGCGAAGGCCCGGGCCGAGCGGGACTTCTACCGCAAGAGCATTCTGGATTTCGTGGCCGACGATGCGAAGCGTCTGAAGCCGCGTCTGGGTCGTACTGACCAGCGGAAGCTGGACGAGTACTTCACCTCGGTGCGTGAGATCGAACAGCGGATCGAGCGTGCCGGGGATGAGGCAAAGATCAGGCTTCCGGATGTGGAGGCTCCTCCGCCGGGTGTTCCGCGGGACTATGCCGAGCACGTGCGGCTGATGTACGACCTGATGGTGCTGGCGTTCCAGACGGACAGCACCCGGGTGAGCACGTTCATGTTGGCCAACTCGGGAAGCAACCGCAGCTACAAGGAGCTGGGGGTGAAGGGTGGTCATCACGAGATCTCCCATCACCGCAAAGATGAAGAGAAGATCCGCTGGCTGCAGCAGATCGATCTGTACATGGTCGAGCAGTTCGCGTACTTCCTCGACCGGCTCCGGTCAGTGAAGGAAGGTGAGGGCACGCTGCTTGATCACAGCATGATCTGCTACGGCGGTGCGATTTCGGATGCGAACCGTCACCTGCACCACGATCTGCCGTGCCTGCTGGTCGGGGGTGCGAACGGTCAGATCAAGACCGGTCGGCACATCCGGTTCCCGAAGGACACGCCGATGGCGAACCTGTTCCTGTCGATGCTCGAACGCGTTGGGATCCAGGAAGAGCGGTTCGGTGACAGCACCGGTCCGCTGCCGAACCTGAGCTAAGCCACTCGATTTTCCGGACTCCAGCCGGCGTCACTCGCAAGAGGGCGTCGGCTGTTTCTTTTTTGGCTGCCTGTCGAAAGCGGCAGAGACGGAACTCATTGTGAGTGCGCCAGCACGGCGGCAAGAGAATCTCCGAGGGTGATCGAACGCGGAGGTTGCGCGTCCCGGCACCCGTTCGCTACGGGGCGGGTTTGCCGGATGCCTCTCGGGCGGAACGCTCCTTCACCAGTGCGCTCAATTGCTTGAACTGGTCGATATCGGCCGATTCGCTCCACTCGAACAGGGCCGCCTCGGTCGTGGTGACGGTGGCTCCACTGTCACGCATTCGGGTGAGCGCATGGGTGGCGTCGATGTCGTGGCGGCTGGCAGTCGCGTCGGCAGCTACGTAAACGGAGAAGCCGCGTGCCAGCAGGTCGAACACCGTCTGCTGCACGCAGACATGAGTTTCGATGCCGGCGATGAGCACCTTGGGGCGTTCGGCGGAGACTTCTTCCATCCAGGGAAGAGCTCCGGCGGCACTGAAGCGGACCTTGTCGGCCGATTCACAGATCCATTCGAGGAGAGATTCGTCGGTTGGTCCGAGCCCTTGCGGGTACTGCTGCGTGGCACTGACGGGCATCCCGAGCAGGTGTGCGACGCGGGCCAAAAGGGCGACGTTGGCCAGAAGCCGCTCGCGGTCCGGGATCACCGGTAACAGCCGCTGTTGCATATCGACGATCAATAGCCGCGTGTCCTGGCGGCTCATGAGTTCGGGGCTGCGGGCGGGGGTGAGGCTCATGATTTCGCGGTGGGTTCCGTATGTTCGTGATGCCGGTGATTGGCCGGATTGTAGGCTTCGACCTCGAAGGGATTGTCGTGGTAGCCACGCTTTCCCCGGAGGGTAAGCCAGAGCGAGCACGCGAGGTACGCCGGGATGAAGAAGGGTCCCCAGCGTTCGTACTGACGCACGTGGACATGCTCGTGGTCGCGACAGCGGTCGAGTTCGGCTTCGGTGCGGCCGAGGATGACGTGGCCAAGTGTCATGGCGGCAGCTCCGCGGGCGAGGTGGCGGAGGAACCACGCGGTGGCTCCTCCGGAGAACTCGAGCACGCCGCGTCTGAGCTGCATGCGTCCGCCGGTACAGAGTCCGCACAGACCGACAACGAGTCCCGCGAGCGTCCCGGGCAAGGCCCACAGTCGAAGCAGGAGTCGTCGCAGGTTCGCCATACGATCAGGTGAGAATCGGCAACAGGCTTTCGCTGCCGGGTTGAATATGCCGCGTGACGATCGAGCCGAGCAGGGTCGTGGCGGTACAGTCCTCGATGCGGACGTGAGTCAGCGAGCCGGCCAGTCTGGGCTGCCCGTTGAAGACGACGATGCGATCGCAGCGGGTGCGTCCCATCAACTGGACCCCGCCCCCGACCGCGGCGGGATGGTCTTCGGCGGCCTCGAGTGAGACCAGTTCGTCTGCCGGTGTGTGGGCGGCCCCGTCGTGCCAGCCGGGGAGCTCCTGCCCGCGCTCGAGCTGTTTCCGGGTGGACTTGCTGAGCCCTTCGACGAGGACTTCGACCTCCTGCCCGATGAAGCCGGCGTTGTCTTCCTCGCTGATGGCATTCTGGACGGCGAGGAGGC
The DNA here is from genome assembly GCA_964624215.1 of uncultured Planctomycetaceae bacterium. GTDB lineage: Bacteria > Planctomycetota > Planctomycetia > Planctomycetales > Planctomycetaceae > CAZUXX01. The sequence goes on along the minus strand of CAZUXX010000480.1, from coordinate 734 downwards.
GGTTGTTGCGGCGTTTCTTTTCGTCTTCGGGCACGTCGTCGGGATACAACTCGTGAGCCTTGGTCCCGGGGCGGGGGCTGTACTTGAAGATGAAGCTGTTCTTGAAGCGGTACTCTTCGACCGCAGCCACGCTGCGCTCGAAGGACTCTTCGGTCTCTCCGCAGAAGCCGACGATGAAGTCGCTCGACACGGCACAGTCGGGGAGGAACTCGCGAATGCGGTGCATCATCTCCCGGTAGTCGGCGGTGGTGTAGCCGCGCTTCATCCGCCTGAGGACCTCGTCGCACCCGGCCTGAAGGGGCACATGGAGGTAGCGGGCGACCTTCCGGCTGTCGCGCATGGTTTCGAGGAGATCGTCCGTCATGTCTTTGGGGTGCGAAGTGGAGAATCGCACGCGCAAGTCGGGATGGATGAGTGCTACTTTTTCGATGAGCTGGGCAAAGTTTACAGTGGGCTTACTGGGGTCGATGATTTCACCTTTGGAAGTGATGTTCCATTTGTAAGAATCCACATTTTGCCCGAGCAATGTCACCTCGCGGTAGCCTTGGTTGAACAATTCGGTAGCTTCTTTTACGATGCTCTCCGGGTCGCGGCTGCGCTCGCGCCCGCGCGTGAATGGCACTACGCAGAAGGAGCACATATTGTCGCAACCGCGCATAATCGAGATAAATGCCGTAATTCCGTTGCTGTTCAAACGAACAGGAGTGATTTCAGCATAGGTCTCTTCACGGCTT
>CAZUXX010000479.1:639-3604 GCA_964624215.1 uncultured Planctomycetaceae bacterium | reverse complement strand
AGGCGCTCGACGACATCTCGAACGGACAGGGTCAGCAGTTGCCCTACCTCGAGCAGTTCTATCTGGGGAACGATGGACTCGAAACGCAGGTGAAGGAGCACGAGGAGAAGATCGATCCCCGGGAAGCGTGCACCCTGGAGCTGGAGAACCTGCCGTTCCGGGTTCGAGTCGGCAAGTTCGGGCCCTACCTGGAGCGGAGTGAGAACGGAGACACGATCACCGCGTCTCTGCCCGACGACGTTTCGCCCGCCGACATCGATCCGGAGTATGCAGAGCGGCTGTTCCAGCTGAAGAAGGAAGGCCCCAAACCTCTGGGGATCCACCCGGAGGAGGGACTGCCGGTTTACGTCCTTTCGGGTCCATACGGACCGTACGTGCAACTGGGCGATGTGACTGAGGAGCGCCCCAAACCAAAGCGGTCCTCGATTCCGAATCACATCGACCCGGCGACCATCGATCTGGATACGGCGTGTCGCCTGCTGGCTCTGCCCCGTCTGATTGGCCGGCATCCGGAGGACAACAAGGTGGTCAACGCCGGTCTGGGCCGCTTCGGTCCCTACGTTGTCCACGATCGGAAGTACGGGAATTTCGATCGCAAGACCCACGAGTTTGAAACCTCCGATGGTCGAATCGTCAATGTGCTGACGGTCGACATGCCGGCTGCCCTCGAGATGCTGGCAAAGAGCAAGTCGCGCGGGGCCGCAACACCGCTGAAAGAACTGGGCAAGCATCCGGACGATGGAGAACCGGTCGCGATCTACGAGGGGCGGTACGGGCCGTACATCAAGCACGGAAAGGTGAATGCGACGATCCCCAAGGAACGGGATCCATCGACAGTCACTCTGGAAGAAGCCCTGGGCTGGATTGCCGAGAAAGCAGCCCGCAAGGGGGGGCGGGGAGCGAAGACCAGGAAGAAAGCGGCGACCTCGACCAAAACCACCAAAACCTCGACCAAGACCACCAAGAAGAAGGCAACTCCGAAAGCCTCAGCCGCCCGGCGTACGAAGAAAGCGAAGACCTCGCGGAAGAAATCAGCCGACCAGTGACGTCTTGCGGAGCCGGCCTGGTTCATTTCGTGGCCCGTCTAACTGGTACGACCGGCGCGACGAACACCGGGAGACCCCCGGATTCGAACCGGCAACTGGCCCATCCGCTCCCTGATGATAAAATTGGAGCAGTCCGGAACAGGCCTGTTGACACGGGGGCACCTGGGAGTCGGAGCATGAACGGGGTCGCCCTGCCGGAGGGGACACAGCGTTGGATTTGGCCCTTCGAGCTGCTCGAGCGAATCGGCGAGGGCGGTATGGGGCTTGTGTACCGCGCGCGATATGTGGTCAAGGACCTCGAAGTCGCGTTGAAGATGATCCCCAACGACGTCACTGATGAGGTGACACTCGCTCGCTTCGAACGCGAGATGGAGGTGCTCAAAACGCTGAAGCATCCCAACATCGTGCGAACCTTTGGCGGTGTCAGCGAGGACCGCCAGCGGTTCTACGCGATGGAGCTCATCAGCGGCGGATCTCTGGAAGATGAGTTATCGCGGTCGGGGAGGCTTCACTGGCCCCGCGTCATCGAGCTCGGTCAGCAGATGTGCAGTGCGCTCGACTACCTGCACCGCCAGGGTGTGGTTCATCGGGACGTCAAGCCGAGCAACTTCCTGATGACGTCTTCCGGAGTCTGCAAGCTGAGCGACTTCGGGCTGGCCAGTGTGGTCGCTCAGCGGCGGATCACGGCGGAAGGACGCACCGCCGGTACCTTCCTCTACATGGCTCCCGAGCAGATTCGGGGAGAGACCGTCACCCCCCGGACCGATCTGTACGCCCTGGGCTGCGTGTTTTTCGAGTTGCTCAGCGGTCAACCCCCGTTTGTCGGGGACACACCTGCAGCCACACTGCACATGCACTGCAAGCTGCCGCCGCCACGAGTCGCTGCAGAGGCGCTCGACTGTCCTGTCGCGCTGGAGAGGATCATCCTGCGTCTTCTGGAAAAGGATCCCCGCGACCGTTTCGCCTCGGCCGCAGACGTCTCCGAGGCGCTGGCCGAGGTGACGGACAACGTTGAAGTCGTTGCTGCCCGGACGCTCGATGGCCGCCGTCCCCTGGGGAACATGCCCGTTGCGGAACGTCCCCGGAAGCCCTCGGCACCGACGCAACAGGCACGGGCACTTCCCTCACGGGAGCGGCCCCCGTGGCGAACGATCCTCGACTACGCGTTGCCAGTGGTGACCGGCCTGTTGCTCATCTGGAGTTTCACGCTCAGTCGCCGGGTGGAACATGGCGAGGTGGCAATCGCCCAATGGCATGAGGCAGCCGCCAGTCCGCAGCCTGCCGTTCGCATTGAAGCGGCCCGCCGGCTGGTCGAGATCCACAAGAACGATGCCGACGAGCTGAAGCCGGTCATCGAGTTGATGACGTCCGATCCCGACCCGGACGTCCGGGCTGCCGCGGCACAGGCATTTACCAATGTTGGTCCCGGTGCCCGGCCCCTCTTGCCCCAGGTGACGAAAGCACTGAAGGACGAAACCGACCTGCGTGTCCGCGAACAACTGACGGTCGCCCGCACTCACCTGCAACAGCTGTGACGCTCGTTGCAGACCGCGACGTCCAAGCTCCGGCGAACGCGGTCGCCGGCTTTGCCGAATTCCGTTGCCACTCCCCGGTGACTTCGTCTGCAACACCTGCAATGGAGGAGTCACGCTTCGTCTGGTGTGACGCCCTCCAGCTTTGAGCGGATGTGATTCCGCACGAGTTCGAACGCTTTCAGTTCTCGCGGTCCTCCCGTCTTCAGCACTGGAGACTCCAGTCGCTCGATCTCGCTGACGACCATCTCGCGTGCAAGCCACCGCAAACGCGAGGCAATGATTGCCGCCTCGATGACGGCATGGCGGGCGCGGTTGAAGCCCACGAAGTCCCTGGCGCGGCCGCTGCTGATGACCCTGCTGGCGCGCCACAAGAAGTGGATCAGC
>CAZUXX010000479.1:0-629 GCA_964624215.1 uncultured Planctomycetaceae bacterium | reverse complement strand
GGTCCTTCCGCGAAACTCCGGTCGCTCTCCTGTCAGGGAGACCGAATCCACAGCGATCTCGTACCAGCGGCAGCAGTCCTCAAGGATGGTTCCGCGGATCCGCTCCGCGGGACGCATCGGCGGAGAGGACTCAATCTCGTCGAGCGCCGCCTGCACCAGCAGGAGAACATCGTCGGTGACGTGAAAGACCCCGCAGCGAGTCTGGAGCAGGTTCGAGTAGGTGCACGATTCGGGGAACGGGCGAAACAGCCAGTCGGAAAAGGTCGCATCGACGATGGGGCCCATGGCAGCGACGTTGACCGAGCCGGCCTGGTCGAGAGTCGTCAGCAGCCCTTCGATAATCACAATCGCAGATCTTCCGGTCAGCGTGGAGGCCAGCGAGTGTTCTCTGTGGCCCGGTTCAGCGTATGCTACGTATGTCGACTCCCAAGGGAAGGAGCCATGCGCAAACGCGTTACCACTCTATTGATGTTGACTGTCGCCACGACACTTTGCCTGGCGCAGGACATGCAGTTTCCCGGACGGCGGCGATCCCGCGCGATCGCGGAGGTTTCGGACAGCGGTCTGATCGTTGTCCGCGATCGACGCGGCGTCCCCAACTGGGAACGGAATCCGCTCTACCCGGATGA
>CAZUXX010000478.1:0-3612 GCA_964624215.1 uncultured Planctomycetaceae bacterium | reverse complement strand
ATGGCCAACAACCACCTCCTCCGAAGTTGACACACCACCCGCGTCTCAGTCTCCCGCGATCCGGGCCCGCAGCGAGTCTTCCTGGGCACGCAACTCCGGGGTGAACTCCTCCCCGAAATCTTCAGCTTCGAAGACCAGGCGAATCTCGATCTCCGAATCCTCCATCATCGGGTTCGGGCACTTCTTTACCCACTCGATCGCCTCTTCCATCGAGTTCACCTTCCACAGCCAGAACCCCGCCACCAGCTCGTTCGTTTCCGTGAACGGTCCGCGGGTCACCGTGCGGTCGCTTCCGGAAAAGCGAACCCGCACGCCTCGCGACGTGGGGTGCAGCCCTTCGCCCGCCAGCATGATCCCGGCGTTGACCAGTTCCTCATTGAACTTCCCCATCGCTTCGAGCAACTCGGTGCTCGGCATGTCGCCCGCCTCGGAACCCTTCGACGCTTTGACCATTACCATCACGCGCATCACACCATCTCCTGGAAGCGTCGGAGTGAACCGACTGATTGGGAATTCGTGATCGTCCACCTGCCCGCCGTGTGGACAGATCCGGAAAGCGAACCCGGGCGGTCGGGGCAGAAACCCCTGCCCCACCACCGTCCAGGCGACAACGCAGTACGCCTCGCTCGTGCACGGCCGCCGCACGGCTCCGGCGAGGCCAGGGGACTACAGCTCGTCCTGACGGACCATCACCATCCAGTGAACGCCGAAGCGGTCCAGCAGCATCCCGTATGCCGGAGACCAGAACGTCTTGGTCAACGGCATCTGGACAGTGCCTCCCTCCGCCAGAGCGTCGAACGCCTTCCGCGCGTCTTCTTCCGTCTCGACCGCCATGGCAAGCGAGAAGCCGCCGAACTTCTGTTCCTCACCACATCCGTCCGACATCATCACGCGCTCGCCCTGGATCAGGATCGACGCATGCATCACCTTGTTCTCATAACCGGGGGGGAGCATTCCCTCCGGCGGAGGCTCCGGGCTCTCGCTGAAACGCATCAGCATCTCCACTTCGGCACCCAGCGCCGAGCGGTAGAACTCAATGGCCTCCTCAGTGCGGCCGGCGAACATCAAATACGGGGTGATCGAGGTTTCAGCCATGTCGAACTCCTTGTGAGGAATCAGAGGGTTGAGGAATCAAAAAGCTTCAGGCCAGGCGTTGCATCAACCCGACCCCGCTTGCTCATGCGGAAAACTGGTGAACTCCGTGCGTCAGTGACGATGGCGACGCACCCGGCCATCGCTCACAGCTCAGGCAGAAACCGACGGCGTGACCTTGGCAGTCACTGACTGAGACGACGTCGCCGGGGCGTCCTCGGACTCACCGGCAACGCGTTTCAGTTCGGCAGTCAGGCGGTCGAGATTCTCTTCATTCGCCGGACCGCATTTGCCGAGCAGTCGATCCCGCATCTGAGGCGACTCGAACCGCATCCGCCAATGCAGACGGGTCGTTTCATCGGTCGTCGCGGTGAAGGTATAGGTCGCGACGAACCGCGGCTCGCTGAGATGTTCGACGACGACCTGCTCCGGCTCCTTCACCACCCGGAACTGCATGAGGTTGTCGTAGTTGATGCCGTCGGGACCATGCATGACAAACCGCCAGGTCCCACCCGGTCGGAAATCGAACTCGTGAAACGTGTTCGTAAAACCCGCCGGGCCCCACCACCGAGCCAGCCGCTCAGGGTCGGAGAACGCAGCGAACACCTGCTCTCGTGAAAACGGAAGCACCCGCGTCGTAATGATGTCGCAGTCCGTCCCCTCCGCCAGGTCGGTCACATCAACAAGCGGCCGGATCTCGACGGTCCCCTTCTTGGCCGGTGGAATCCGGGCCGCGATGGCAATCGCCTCGTCCAGATTTTCAACATCGATGATGTAGTACCCCCCCAGTTGCTCCGTCGTCTCCGCGAACGGACCGTCGGTGATCAGCTTCTTCCCTTCCCGCACCCGCACACTGGTGGCAGTCGTCACCGAATGCAGTGGACCCGATGCGACGTACTTTCCTTCGGCGGCAAGCTGCTCGCAGAGTCCCATCGACTCGATCATGCACGCTTCCCGTTCCTCCGCCGTCCAGCAGTCCTCGGATCCGTAGATCAGCAGCATGTACTTCATAGCAACCCTTCTTTCGCGACAACAGACACGTTTGAAAAACAGACCACAGGAGCGATCAGACCCTCCGCTGGTGTCCCTCCATGAACTGCTTCCATGTCCCGTCCTGCATCAGCATCTGCGAACGGAGAATCCAGTGGTCGCGATCGACCTTCTCGATGATGTCCTGGTACTTCGCCATGCTGGTACCGTCGAAACTCGGTCCTTCCGCATCGAGCACAAGCCGCTTTCCATCCGGCTCGAGCTGCCCGTCATAGATCCACAGGTGCGCCATCATCGACGCGACGAATGTCCCCACGAATCGCTTCTTCTCCGGGTCGAACCCCAGAGTGAACAGGCCGGTCCAGCTCCCCCCGTCGGGGGTTTCCCCTTCGCACTCCAGCAGCGTCCACGAGTCCCCCACGTTGCGACTCGTCATCGTCCCCGTCGTCTGCGTCGGCGGCTGGTCCGGTGCCGTAATGCAGTCGTGGGTGAACTCCCACTTCCCCCGCAGCTCGTGCAGCCACTCATGTTCCGCCTGAGGTTTGAATTCCATGGCATCTCTCCTTGAAGAGTGAGAAAGAAGGGAAGAAACAGTTCAGAAAGGAAGCGACTCGCAAGCCTCTGTCTCCATCGATCGCTTGCGATCTGACGAGGCGGCAGCCTCTCAGGCACCCTGTGCTGCCTGCCGCAGCGACTGGATGTCCAGTTTTCGCATCGACATCATCGCTTGCGTGACCGCACACGCGCAGGAAGGGTCGTTGAGCAGTTCTGGCAGAACACTCGGCACGATCTGCCACGAAAGTCCGTACCGGTCCTTGAGCCATCCGCACTGACCGGGTGAGCCTCCCTCGCTCAAGGCGGCCCAGAGACGGTCAATCTCATCCTGGTCGCTGCAATCGACTGACAGCGAGACCGCCTCGTTGAACTTGTACAGCGGGCCCCCGTTCAATGCGATGAACTGGACTCCCCCCAGTTCAAACTCAACCGTCAGCGGTCGCCCCCCCGGACCGGGAGTCCGCCGCGTGACTTTCGAATCCGGAAACAGCGACACATAGAAACTCGCAGCCTCCTCGGCCTGCGTATCGAACCAGAGAAACGGGGTGACTTTCTGACGAATCATGGCGAACTTCCTCACTTGTGTCAGCGGGACGGTTGCCGTTGAGTCGATTGGGCCTCGCCCGAATCGACATCGAGCCGTCACTTTTCTGAAAAAAACTCCCTGCCCTCACAACTCGTGCTAACCACGAGCCTTGCGAGCGAACCGGCCTCCCGGGGGCATCACTGACATCCTCGCGCACCGCGATCCTCGAGCTGCACGGACGTCACCCCTTGCACCGCGATCTCGACCCGCCCGCAGTTGACCGCCCTGTCGACCAAAGGCTGGTCGCCGACACCTTTCCAGCCGACACTGAACTCCGGCGCGCAACTTGCCTTACGAGGAGAGTGGTCAAATCGCTGGAATTCGATTCAATGGAGACAGGGCGAACCGTTCCACCATGTCCGCCCTGAGCTTGGGAGAGTGCGCAATGA
>CAZUXX010000477.1:0-3613 GCA_964624215.1 uncultured Planctomycetaceae bacterium | reverse complement strand
GGTGCCATCGCCCCGTGCGCCTCACAGAAGCGACAGGTCGTGAGGGACTGCCCGGTGATCTTCAGGCTCGGGAAGCCGTAGCAGATAGGCTGTCCCGTTTGCATTTCCGGTCACGAGGTACCGGCCGGTCGAATCAAAACCGAGAGCAAAGACCTGGCCGGGGAATTTCCATTTGTGGAGTTTTTGGCCCGTCCGGGGCGACCAGAGCACGATATGGCCGTGGGCATTGGCCGTGGCGAACGTGGCCCCGTCGGGAGAGAACGCCATCGCCGGTCCGATGCCGGGCCCCAGATCATGCCGCTCCTCCAGCGTCGAGTCATAGAGTCGTACGGCCCCGTTACTCAGCTGGGTCACGGCAATCGTGTCTTCCGACGCGGTGACTCCCATGAAGTTCTGATACGCGGTGATGGTTTTGAGGATCCGGTCCTGCTCGATGTCCCATAGCTGAACGACCGGTGAACCGCGACGAGTGGCGGGCACGTTCCGTTCGTGCCCGGAGTAGACGGCATGCTGACGGTCAAGAAGCGTCAGGCCCGTAAAGCCATCGTGAATGGTCAGTCCGGTTTCGAACTTCGACAGCAATTGTCGCCCGTCCGGCAAGAAGAGTCTGCTTGCGAGTGACACGTCCGTTGGTACTTTCAGTTCTTCACTCAACTGCCAATTGCCAAGCTCCCAGAGTTGGGCGAAATGCCCGGTGTAAACGCCGCCAAAGAACAGAGCCTGATCGCCCTGCGGAGTGAACCGCGCATGCCACGGGGTGCAGTAGGCCGTCTCCGGATGAGTCGCCTGGTAGACCCGGAGTTGTCTTTGAGGAGCGGTCGTTTTCCACAGACGCACCGCAAGATCCTCACCGGCCGTCAACAGACTTTGGCCGTCCGGGGCGAGAGCAACGCTGGAGACGAACGACTCGTGCCCGTCGAACGGCATCGTGAGATCCTGGCCGGTTTCGACATCCCACACCCGCAGCCGTCCATAGCGGGACCCGGAGTAGGCGCGGCGTCCATCGGGTGAGAAGGCTACCGCTCCGGCCCGGGTCGCCTGGGGACCAAAGCGTCGGATTACATTCCCCGTGTGGAGGTCCCAGAGGATCAGCTCGTTGCCATCGGCGGGCGAATGAATCCCGGTCAGGACCGTGTTCCCGTCCGGAGAACGCGCGACCGCGTTCGCGATCGTGATTTCTACACCGTGACCATAGTGTGTCACCCTGTGAATCGGCCCATGAGTGCGGCGCACTTCTTGACCAGTCGCCGTGTCCCAGACCCGCATCGATGAAAAGATGCCATTCCCTTCCGTCGTTCCGCTGAAGGCCCGGGAGCCGTCGGCAGACAGCGTGATCGCTCGAAACTCGTACTGTCCCGGCTTCTCGATTTCGAACTGAACCAGGTCGGTGCCGGTTTCGAGATCCCAGAAACGCATTGAACGGTCGTCGCCACCGGAAAGAACTCGCTTGCCTGCACCATCGAGGACAATCTTCCAGACCGCGGACCTGGACTTTTCGAACATTCGCAGCTCTTTGCCAGCAACGAGATCCCACAGTCGGATTGTCGCGTCGTCGCCCCCCGAGAGCGCGCGGGTACCGTCCGGCGAGACAGCGACCGTCAGAACACGCCCCTGATGCCCGATCAGCTTCCCGACTTCGCGGCGGGCCTGCACATCCCACAACCGAATTGTCCCGTCGGCCCCGGCCGAGAGAAGCCGGGACCTGTTCACGAAGGCCAGCGAATAGACCGGTCCTTCGTGCCCGGCCAGCGTCCCGATCAGCTGCAACGACGCGTTGGAAAGATGGATGACGGCGTCGGCCCCTCCGCTGGCCAGCGTCTCCCCCCGGGGGCTCACGGCAATCGCATGGACTTCTCCCCAATGGGTCGCGGCGTGTTCACCGAACACGGCGACCAGTTCCTTCGGCTGCCATTCAAAGCGTTCCGGAGCGGGGATGTCATTGGGGTTCAGGACGTCCAGAAATGATCCTGTTGCCGACGCAACGGGAGGCGGGTCCGGACGTTCGCGCGGTATCACGCGATTGGTGTTCCTGACGGAGGGGGCCAGCTTCGCATGAAAGGTCTCCCTGCCACCTCGTATTATCGCAAACTTCCTGGTCGCGAGGCGAATCCCGTCGTCCCCTTCCTCTCTGACTTCGACTTCGTATTCCCCGGTCGTCAGTACAAAGCGGCGGCCCTTCGCCTTGTCGTGAACAACCGCCTGATCCCCCCGAATCGTGACCTCGATGTCCTGCGCGTCGGTCTCGATGACCAACTCACCCTGATCGGAAAGGAATCGAATCACGGTTCCAGTGAAGAACCAGGCGAGCGGCGTCATCAGCAACACCAGCACGGCGAGGAACCATCCGATTCGACCTCTCCGGGTTGAAGTCAACCGATCATCCGGAGCTAGTGCTTCGGCGGGACGGGAGGACGGCCTCCCCTCTTCGATCTCACGCAGCGTCTGGATGACTTCTTCGGTGGTGCTCGGCCGGTCTTCGGGATCCTTCGCCAGCAGTCGTGCAACAAGTGACGAAAGCTCTCGCGGCACATCCGGACGGAGTTCGTCAATCGGCCGGGGCTGATCCCGCTCCACCGAGCGCAGGGTCTGTAACGGGTTTCGTCCCCGAAACGGGCGTTCCCCCGTCGTCATGCGATAGAGCACGCATCCCAGACCGAACAGATCGGCCCGGTGATCAATGTTCTCCCCATGGGCCTGCTCGGGAGCCATGTACGCGGGAGTTCCCGCAATCGCCCCGGGTTGCGTGAGATTGGCCTCGTCGGAGACGGCGCGCACCAGCCCGAAGTCGAGGATCTTGACACGACCACGCTGGCCTTCGAGCCAGACATTGGGAGGCTTGACGTCTCGATGAACCAGGCCCCGCTCATGCGCCGCCGACAGTCCCTCCGCGATTTCCCGTCCGATCCGAACGACTTCCTGCCAGGGAAGCCGACCTTCCCGGTGGAGCCGATCTTCAAGGGTCTCCCCCTGCAGATACGGCATCGCCAGGAACGGAATGTCACCCGCCTGACCAATCTGATTGATGTGGATGATGTGATCGTGCTGGACGGCCGCGATCGCCTGCGCTTCCCGCATGAACCGCTTGCGGGCCGTTGCACTTGCCGCAAGCGCCGGTTTCATGACCTTCAGGGCGACGAGCCGCTCCAGATCAGGCTCTTCGGCCAGAAAGACGACTCCCATTCCACCAGCACCGAGAACTTTCAGCACGCGATAGGCACCAAGCCGCCCCAGTTCACCCGGCGTTTGAGGAGGAGCCAGAAAGTCGTCTTGTTCTTCGGTGTGATGCGATTCAAAGGCAGACAGGCCGGAGTCCCCCGAAGCGAAGGAGCCCGCGTCTCCCACGGTCACATCACCGAAGCGGTACAAGGACTTGAGCCTGTGGATCAGTCCTTCCAACTGCTCGGGGAGAGGAGACGTTGCCGCCGTCGCACCGGCACGCATCGTTTCCACCAAGGGGTCTTCCGCCCGCAGCTGCTGGAGGACATGAATGCAACGCTCGCACGTCTCGCAATGCTGTGCGAGAAGTTCCACTTCTTCCGGTTCCATCCGTCCCAGCGCGAGTGCTTCGAGACTGGTAGCATCGGGACAGCGTTGCATGACCGCCATGACAGCA
>CAZUXX010000476.1:0-3618 GCA_964624215.1 uncultured Planctomycetaceae bacterium | reverse complement strand
AGTTTCACGCTTCGTGCTGTCCTGGTGATGGCGATCGCCGTACTGTTCGTCCCGCAGCCTGCTTCATCGCAGTTGCTCCGGAATGGTCGACGACAGTCGGCAGAGCCTCCCGTCGACGTCGAGAAATGGGTCCGCGCCCTCCAGCACCCCGAGAAGGACGTGCGGCGCCAGGCGATGGGCGAGCTGTGGGAGATGGCGCGAGACAGAGACAATCTCGAGGCGGCCCTTCCCACCCTGAGAAAGTGCGCCGAGCGCGAATTTCCGTTCCCGACCACCGAGGAGGCCCTGATTCATCAGGATCAGGCCTGGAAGATCCTGACATTGGTTGACCCGGACTTCATTGCAGTTCGCGCATCAAGGATTCTTGCGGAGAATTTTCGCATCGACGTGAGCGAGACGTCTCAGAATTTCCTGCTCCAGCGTCTGAGTGAGATCGATCGGGTGTCCGTGGACATCGACGCCGACCTGTTGCAGGCGCTGGAGCGTGGAGCAGCTTCCAACATCCGGATGCAGCAGAGCTGCCAGTTCCAGGAGGGAAGCTTGCTGTACGCGTACGCAAAACTCGCAGCCGACCGCGAGCGTGCTGCGCAGCTCGTGCGCTCGCGGATGAAGTGGCCGTTTGGACGATCGTGCTACACCCGAGACCACTTCCGGGCGATGAGGCTCTGCGCCGAACATTCCCCAGGCCTGCTCCAACCGATGTGGGAGGCGTACCGCGCCGACCTCGATCGCGGCTACGCATTGACGGTCATCGCGTCTCTCGCCGTTTACCACGACGACGCCTGGGAGTTCTTCGAAACCTGTCTGCAGGACGAGTTCGCCAGCCGGCACATGAAGCGTCAGATGGCCACGGCCTTCGCCGACACCTGGCTGCTGGCGGCCGAGACGGTGCAAAGGCGCTCCCTCGATCGAATCGAAGCATTGCATACCGCCGCGGACTGGCTCGACTGGTCCTCCACCTTGGGGGGACTACAACACCCGCCTGCTCAGGTGGAATCGCGATCCCTCCGACCGCCGCAACAAGGAGGACGTGATGGCCCTGCTGCGCGCACAGCTGGAGGAACTGCGGACTGGGGCGACGCCGTCGACAGCTACGGCCGTGCCTGGACGATGAATCCGACCGCTGTGAGGGGGGATGGAGCGTCACATGCTCGTTCAATGACTCGCAGACCACTCCCGCCTCCGCTGTCGGCTCGGAAGGGATCAACCACGACGAGGCCACTTACGGCTACGACGTGATGAAGCCGCGTAGGGTCCGGTGTTTGCTCTTTCGGTAAAGGGTGCCACCGCGAAAAGCACGGGAAATCGGTGGTGAATTCGTCGTACTCAAAGGTTCGCAAGTGACGTAGGGTTCATCGCGATTTCGAGATGGTCCGCACAGCGGACCCTGCCTGGCTACCTGGCTTGACACGTTCCCCCGGCGCCAGCCGATTGTGAGTTGCCCCGCCACTCCTTTCTTCCTGACTGAATGGCGAGGTTCTGACACTTGACGACCAGCTTAACGAGGTCGTCTGACGGCCGGAGCTTCAACGGATCCGTTCGCCACGGAAGGTCCAGTTTCGTCGCTGCGTCGATCGCCTCCTTCAACAAGGCGATGGCAGCGTCCGATGTCAGTTTCAGCGGACCCCCGTCCTGTCCCGGCCGCGTGAGAAACTGCCATCCGAGCGCTTCTGCTGGCCAGAGCAGATCTCGCGAAGGCAGAGCAAGCCCCGACTCGGCGGCGAGCGTTGCTGCGCAGAGCCCCAAGGCGGCGAGTGCTGTCTGAGCGGCCAGATTGCGCTGAGCAGTCTGCTCGCCATTCACGGGGAACCGCAGACGCCTGAGTGCAGTGAACAGGATGACAGTCGTCTGCTCCGCGTGCGAAATTGTCCTGCCGCGACTGCCTGATTCGAACAGGATACTCCCGTGAACAATCCCGGAAGCCCGGACAGCCCCTGTCGCTTTCAGCTCGTCGGAGACGGTCCACTCCATCCGGTCACCGACGAGTGTGACGTCATTTGCGAGTTCCGAGCTGATCCTCGCGACTCTTTCGAGAACGCAACTTGCTCCTTGCATCCGCAGCATTGAGCTCCACGATCTCGCTGACCATTGCCCGTTCGAACTTTGCTCCGAGTCCTCGCTGAGGCCCCGTTGAATCCCACAAACCGAACAGCAGGGCCGTCGGGCAGAGCTCGAACAGGCCCGTCGCGTTGGCATTGCTCACCTTGCGCAGTTGCTGTCCATACGAGGATTCGTCCGACTCATTGTTGGCACGAAACGGTTTGTCCTTATCGGGGCCCTCCTCATCCACGATGCTGTCGCGGAGAATCGCGTCGGCGATCCGGTGCGGCGTCTGGAGGGAACTCACCTTCCCGACCGGTTCGACCAGCCGAGTTTCATCAGTCAGAGCCTTGTTCTTTCTCTCAGGATCCCAGAATGGCGTGAAGTCGACTTCGACGAGGGGGATCGATATCCCTGCATTCTTGAACGTTCCGTCATCGATTGCCTGCTGGAGGGCCTCTTCCATTCGGTTTGCCTGCGACTGGACCGCGTCGAGCAACACGCAATCACCCGGATCCTGGAAATTCGGCAGCCTCCGCTTCTCCACCGCGTACGCAGAGTCCGTGTACGGGGGGAGAAACATGCCAGTATCTTCTCCCCCGACCACCTGCAGGGTCGTACGACATCGGGCAGCAGCCCCGGTTCGCACGACATCTTGAAGCTCCTGGAATGACAAGGTGGCCACGATTCCTCCTCCGGGAAAGTCTGGCTGTGGGTGTGCTGGTGACGCTCTGAGGACGACGTGCCTCGTCTTTGCCCCAGACGACGACCCCGCGACAAACGGTGTGGCTGCCGCGCTTCGACTCGCATCAGCGTATCGTTCCGATGAGACAGATGGTGTCCAACCTGACGGCTGAAAGCATGTGGCCAGCCGGTCTCTGCATCGGTTGAACGCCAGCAAACAGCTGTTTGACATTCGAGATGAACCCGGCACCGTGGGGCCGTTGCTCATCCTGAACTCTTGCCACTGACCTTGCTGTCGGAATTGCGCTCTGAGCGAGGAGTTCCAGGACATTCGATCGATCAACCACTGAAAATTTCGACGGGGGATCGACCACGGGTCGCACCTGGGTGGCCCGTTCGTGCCGCACTCCCCAGTGATCGCGCGTAGACACGACGTATCGCCAAGCGTGGGCATCGGGCGTTCGGACAGTCCTCGTGCGTGCAGAACAGCAATCGACTCCGGCCCGCCGCCCCGTTCTCCACCGCAAACTCCCCAGCGCTGGCATCCAGCACCACGGATGCGTCCGGCTCGCGAGTCATTCAGCCTCGGCTCTCTGTGTTCTCAGGCGTCGGCACTCCTGGCCACGGCTTCGGCGCGCATCTCGTCGTGGATCTGTCGCGGATTGGGTCTGACAGCCGCGTGCTTCGGCCCCCGTGTCCGGTGTCCTGTACGCAACCGAAACCCGGTGCAGGGTCGGCCTTTAGGTCTGGAGGTGCCACTTCTGCCGATCCGGTTCCGATTCGCTTTACAATGTCTCCCAGGCCGATATCATTCGGGTCCGCAGCAACCGGCGGCAGGGCTGGCGGTGTTGCGATTGCTGGCGGAGTAGCTCAGTCGGTTAGAGCAGCGGAATC
>CAZUXX010000475.1:1715-3630 GCA_964624215.1 uncultured Planctomycetaceae bacterium | reverse complement strand
CGGACCTTCTCCTGCCACGACTTTTCCCGTTCGTGGTGATACAGATGTCCCGGGGTGTAGCGGAGCTTGGCAACGTGCGGCGCCACCAGCTCGGCGAGGCGGTAGTTCTCCTGCAGGTCGACCGAGGTGGTCGCGTCGGTCTGGGCGGCAATCGCGGCGAGCGCGGCGGCATCCTTGGGACTATCGACGGCGACACGGATGATGTCCGCGCCGGCCCGTTGCAGATCCCGGATCTGTGTCAGCGTGGCGTCCACGTTCCGGGTGTGGGTCGCCGTCATGCTCTGGACAGCGATTGGCTGTCCGTCGCCGATGGTCACAGAGCCGATGCGAACAGCGCGGGTCGGATTGCGCGGAAGGGCGAGTGTCATTGAAAAGCGCAGCTGGTTGAAAGATGGCAGACCCGATTGTGGGCCTGGTCATTGTAGTGCGTCCCGCAAACCGGGTTGAGGGCGCTCAGGAGGGGAACTGATCCGGGCACCCGGATGCGACGCTCAATCGCAGGGCAACTTTGAAAACGGGAGCGGTGAGTGTGACGCGAACGAACCAGAGGGGGTCACACCGCAGAAGCGTTCACCGGCCCGCTGACCGTCCACTCGCGGCCGTTGCGGATGACGCGTTCGTACAGCGTATTTCGCTCCACAGGCTCGCGTCCTGCTTCCCGGATCATGCGGTGCAACTGTTCGACCGTGAGACCTTCCGGAGTTTTGGCACCGGCGTCGTGGTAAATCAGCTCATGCACGACCGTGCCATCGAGATCGTCGGCTCCGAACGACAGGGCGACCTGGGCCGTCGATTCCCCCAGCATGATCCAGTAGGCCTTGATGTGGTCGAAGTTGTCGAGCATCAGCCGCGAGAGTGCAATCATCCGCAGGTCCATTTGTCCTGTCGGTTTTGGCAGATGGTCGAGCCCGGTGTGTTCGGGATGAAACGCCAGAGGGATGAAGGTCTGGAAGCCGCCAGTTTCGTCCTGGAGGGCTCGCAGCCGGCACAGGTGATCGATGCGATGTTCTGCCTGTTCGACGTGCCCGTAGAGCATCGTGGCATTCGTCCGCAACCCGAGCTGATGCGCGGTGCGGTGGATGTCGATCCACGCCTGCGAGTCGGCTTTGTGTTCGCAGATCTGAGCCCGGATCTTCTCATCAAAGATCTCGGCGCCTCCACCGGGCAGACTTCCGAGACCGGCGTCCTTCATCTGGCGCAGCACCCAATCGTAGGGCTGCTTTGTCAGGTGGCTGAACCAGTTGATCTCGACTGCCGTCCAGGCCTTGATGTGGATTTCCGGGCAGGTTTCGTGGAGCACGCGAATGACGTTCACATACCAGTCGAACTTCTTCAGGTGGTGCAATCCTCCGACGACGTGGATCTCGGTGGCGCCCGCGTTGCGGGCCTCGAGGATCCGTTCCCGCAGCATGTCGTCGGTGAAGGTGTAGGCCTTCTCGGCCTTCAGGTCGGAACGAAACGCACAGAATCGGCAGCGGTAGACACAGACATTCGTCGGGTTCAGATGAATGTTTGTGTTGTAGAATGCGAGATTCCCGTTCTTCCGCTCGCGGACCTGGTTGGCCAGCCGTCCCAGTTCGAGCAGCGGGGCCTCCCGATCGAGGTACAACACGTCCTCGGGAGTCAGCCGTTCACCCGCGGCGATTTTGTCAGCAATGTCTGTCAGTCTGCTCATGCTCGAAACTTGAAGTCAGTACACTCCGCTGGCCTTCCGCCGATGTCGACCGGTGCGGTGTGCGGATGCAACAGGAACTGTGCGGACCTTCGCCCCACACGTCGCGGGCTGTATTTGAACAACCGCAATCCGGCCGTCCACCCAACGCCACACTTGTGTGGAGCGACGCTGTCTGTGTGAGAGACACCCGGGGGCGAAGATTCTAGACGCTCGTGACAACCTTTGGGGCAACGATTCGCT
>CAZUXX010000475.1:0-1615 GCA_964624215.1 uncultured Planctomycetaceae bacterium | reverse complement strand
CTTTGGGGCAACGATTCGCTGAAGAGCTTGCGGACCTTGCTGCATGCATGATGTCGCCATTGAGTCAGACATGGCAGGTCGGCTTCGTGCTCCCGACGCTCATCCCTGCAGGAGTGACTGGGCCCCGTCGACGAAGATCGCGGCGCCGGTTACGTGGCTGGCCAGTGGTGATGCCAGAAACAGGACGACGTCGGCCACCTGCCGCGGCGTCCCGGGTGCTCCACCGGTCAGGGGAACATTCCCTTCGGGGAACTGGACGGGAACCGTGGCTTCCTCGACATCGCGTTCCTGGGTCTTCTCCTGAATTCCCGTGTCGATGAACCCCGGGCAGACTGTGTTGACGCGAACTCCGTGCTCGGCCTGTTCGAGCGCCTGCATCCGGGAGAAGGCGACCAGGGCCGCCTTGGTGCAGGCATAGCACGTCGCGCCGCCATTACTGAACATCCGTGTGCCGTTCACCGACGAATTGATGATCACGCTTCCCCGCTGCTTGCGCAACAGTGGCAGCCCCGCGCGGAAGCAGAGGTAGCTCCCCTTGAGGTTCGTTTCGACGGTGGCATCCCACTCGTCGGGGGAGATGTCCTCGATGGGGGCCCAGACTCCATTGATGCCCGCATTCAGGAACAGCACATCCAGACCGCTCCACTCCTTTCCGATCGCGTCGAAGGCGTTGTGTACCTGATCCGGCTTGCGAACATCGACATCGAATGTCAACACACGATCTTTCGCTACGTTGAGACTGGCGGCCGCCTTGTCCAGATCCTCCCGGCCACGACTGAGCAGGGCCACGCGGGCGCCCGCTTCGACGAACGCTTTCGCCGTCTCGAGACCGATCCCCGACGCTCCTCCCGTGATGGCGACTGTTTTTCCGTCGAAGTTCAACACGAGATCTCTCCAGTATGAGAACCATCGCTCATTCGCGGCGATGGTCTCAAAGATAGATCCGGGTGGTTGGCGTGCCAGACGTTGTCGGATCCGTTTGCCAATCGCAGCGACGCTGGCGGACGTGTCCCGAGTCGGGGACCTCCCGGGCACGGTTTGACGTCGGGATCGGGTCCGATCCCCTACCGATCTGCTCCACTGTGGCTACAGTAGGCAGACCTGTTTTTGGACCGTTCCCCGGAGCGGGATCGGTTGCGTCGTGACTCCTCCGTGCCTGGCCGGATCTGATGATTCCCCTGCGAGACAATATCCGCTCGATCCACCCGCCGATCGTGAATATCTCGATCATCGTGCTGTGCACGCTGGCATTTTTTGCCCAGCTTGCGGCATCGCGCTCTCCCGGTCAGCCGGGGCTCATCGAGCAACTGGGCATGATCCCGGCACGAGTGATGGGATCGGACGCACCGATCATGGTTCCCGAGGTTGTCAGTTTTGATGCCCGGACCGGTCGCGTTGTCGTTCGTCAGCGTCTTGCGGAGCCTTCCGCGGTCCCCGCCATCCTGACCCCGCTGACGTGCATCTTCCTGCACGGCGGCTGGCTGCACTTTCTGGGGAACATGTGGTTTTTGTGGATCTTCGGAGACAATGTTGAGGATCGCTTCGGGCACCTGGGGTACGCCGTTTTCTATCTGTTTGCCGGGGTCGCCGCGAGTTTTGCCCATCTGATCACGGA
>CAZUXX010000474.1:0-3632 GCA_964624215.1 uncultured Planctomycetaceae bacterium | reverse complement strand
GTTGCGTTTCCACCGGGACGGACTCGGCCTGCCCACGACCTGGGGCACAGACAGGGGAGTGGTCTTCTTTCAAACGCAGGGAGTCTGCCTCGCGCTGTACCCGATTCGTGATCTCGCGAACGATGCGGGGTTCGATCCCGACATCGAACGGTCGGGATTCCCGGGAATCACTCTCGCGCACAACGTCCGGGACCGGGACGAGGTCGATCAGGTCCTTCAAAAGGCGAAAGAGGCGGGAGCGACAATTGTGAAGCCGGCCCAGGAAACGTTCTGGGGTGGCTACGCCGGATACTTCTCGGATCCCGACGGCTACTTGTGGGAAGTTGCCTGGGGCGCGTTCGAGTTTCGCGACGATGGCAGTCTGATCATTCCCTGACAGTCAATTCTCTCTGACCCGTGACACTACAGATGCCACTCACCATCCGCTTTGAATCCCCTGCCGACCACGACGCGATCCGACGGGTGAACCGTCTTGCCTTTGGGCAGAATGAGGAAGCCGATCTCGTCGATGCCCTGCGTGCGGGGGGATTTGTACATGTCTCGCTGGTCGCCGAGCAGGGCGGGCAGATCGTGGGACATATCCTCTTTAGCGAGCTGTCGATTACGACCGATAGCAGCGGAACCGTTCCGGCACTGGGATTGGCTCCGATGGCTGTTCTGCCGACATTCCAGCGGCAAGGGATCGGATCAGAACTGGTCCGAGGTGGACTCGACGCGTGCCGTAAGCAGGGCCATCGAATCGTGATTGTCCTCGGTCATCCGGCCTTCTATCCACGCTTCGGCTTCTCGGCGGAACTCGCCGGACCGCTGCAGTCACCGTTCGCGGGTGAGGCGTGGATGGCAACCGAACTGGTTCCGGGAGCACTCACCGGAGTCGCGGGACGCGTGGAGTTTCCACCACCGTTTGCCGTTTTTGAGTGAGACCGGGCAGAGATACCCTTGCGACCAGCAAGGTGGCTCCTGACGCCCTTGATCCTTGCCGTCAAAGCGAGCTTCGAACTGCCGGCGTTTTCCATGAGGCCCTGTGTGCGACGTCGGCATCGCTCGAATGACTCGTTGAGAGCCTTTCGTCACTCATACCGCCACTTCAGTTCCCACGGGTCATTGGTTTCCTTCTGCCAGGCCTGCAGCTTCGTTTGCAGCCGCTCGAGCAATTCTGCGTACTCCGAACTGCTGGCGAGGTTGTTGGTCTCCCACGGGTCTTTCTCAAGATCATAGAGCTCGAATCGTGGACGATCGATGTACGAGTCGACCGGTTTCAGTCCGTACATGCGATCTCCGCTGGCCAGGGCACTTTGCCATGTGGGCGACGCGTACAGGTCAGAGGCGAACGGATAGGGCAGCCGGTGGGCGATGTTGAAGATCAGCTTGTAGTTCCCCTCGATGACGACCCGCATGGGGTAGTACATGGTGATCTCATGGAAAGTGTGGGACGCGTATGCTTCGTCCCAGCCACCCGGTGACTCCTCTTCGAGAATGCCCAGGAACGATCGCCCGTGGAAGGTCACCGGTTACGGTTGCCCGCGACGGTTCGGTCGCTCCGGTGCGTTCGCCGGCACGGTGACTTCTTCGGGCCCCTGATTCGCCGTGCGTTGAAACGGTCGCCGCGGGCGCGGTGTGACGCCGCAGAAATCCAGAATCGTCGGTGTCATATCAGCCCAGGTGACGAGCGCATCGCACACGACACCCCGCTTCTCGACATCCGGAGAGCGGACCAGGAGCGGCAAATTCATTCCCGGCTGATGCAGATTGGTCTTCGCACCTGGGAACGGGGGCCCGTTATCCGAGAGAAAGATCACCAGCGTGTCCTTGGCGTGCCCGCTCTCGTCGAGCCAGTCGAGCAGCACTCCCAGTCCCTGGTCCAGTCGGCTGATCGCCTGGTAATACTCGGCAAGCTCGGCCCGGACCTGTTCGTTATCCGGCAGCCAGGGTGGCGGTTCAATCTCGGCCGGATCGTAGGTGATCCGCTCGCAACCGGGGTACGGGTTCTCCTCGCGATTGTTGAAGTTCGCGAAGTTGCCGGGGCCTGCTCCGCGATGCGGGTCACTCGTGCAGAAGTACAGGAAGAAGGGCCGATCGTCGTCTTCTTCCATCCACTCGATGGCGTTTCTCGCCATCATGACCGAGTTGCGACTACCGCCAATAATCCCCTGATTCCGGTACTCGTGGAAGCGGTACACATACTCCGGAGCGAGGTGATACTTCCCGATCGAACAGGTCCGGTAGCCCCCTTCGGCCAGCATGACCGGCAACGTGGGAACCCCGTCGAACGTGCTGAAGTGGTTGTAGCCGTGGGCATGTCCGTAGTGTCCGGTGGCATGGTTCTGCAGTCCCGTCATCAGCACGCTGCGACTGGCACTGCAACTGGCGGTCGTGCAGACAGCCCGTGTAAACCGCGTTCCCGAAGCGGCCAGCCGGTCGATCGCCGGAGTCCGGATCACCCGGTCGCCGTAGCAGCCGGCCTGGAATCCCTGATCGTCCACAACAAACAGGATGACGTTCTTGCCGGAATGCGCGTGAGCGACGCTTCCGAACGCCATCCACACTGCGAAGCACAACGCGGCACTTACGAATCGTCTCATCAGCGGTCACCTGGCTTGCGGCTCGGGACGGGAATTTGGCCAACGTAGCCCGGCGCATTCGCTGACGCAAACGAGCGGGGTTTTCTCCAGCGGGCAACAGCAATTCCCTCAGGAAGCCGGATGTCGGCAGGCTGCCCCACCAACTCCGCGAGACTCCGCGATGGATTGTTCAAAGCATCTTGAGGCGAATCGTCGCTTCTGATAAGAAGCGTTCCGACACGTGTCAGGACGACACACGCCAATGAAGTGGAAGTGGCCACGGCCGCTGGTCGCGGCGCAGCAGGGATGCTGATTATGGGCTGTTTGCTGAGTGACATTGCCGCATCGCTATCGGCAGACGTGCAGGGAGACATCGCGGGGATCGAGATCTCCGATGTCGCCTCCATCGAGGATGCCGGCCCGTCCCATCTGACGTATCTCGAACAGGACAAGAATCTCAGGCGGCTCTCCGAATGCTCGGCGGCAGCCGTCCTTGTCGCCCCGGGACACGTAGAGAAAGCTCGCGCCCGGTACGAGGGATGTCTTCTGGCGGTCGACGATCCGCAAGGCGCATTCATCCAGGTGATGCTGCAGTTTCGCCCGCCGCGGCAGCGTCCTTCGTTTGGCATCTCTCCGCAGGCAATCGTCGCCGGGACCGCCGTCATTGGTGAGGGAACCAATATTCACCCCCGCGCAGTGATCGGGGAGGGTGTCCGGATTGGCAAGAACTGCGACATTCATCCGGGGGCCGTGATCGGTGCCGGCTGTGTGATCGGCAACGACTGCCAGATCTATCCCAATGCGGTCCTGTATCCCGATGTGATCGTCGGCGACCGGGTGCTCATCCATTCCACCGCGGTGCTCGGGGCTGACGGATTCGGTTACCGCTTTCTCAATGGAGAATTCGTCAAGATCCCGCATACCGGGACGGTCGTCCTGGAGGATGACGTCGAGATCGGAGCCGGAACAACAATCGACCGGGCGATGCTTGGAGCAACGCGGATTCGCCGCGGGACCAAGCTCGATAACCAGGTGATGATCGGGCACAACTGCGACATCGGAGAGCACAAC
>CAZUXX010000473.1:1403-3642 GCA_964624215.1 uncultured Planctomycetaceae bacterium | reverse complement strand
CCGCTGGAGCGGCTGTGTCCTCGGCAACCCGAAAGCGACCTGAAACGAGTTCGAAAGGGTGGTGCATAAACCTATCGTCGGCCCCTCAGTAAACCCTTGAACTTCTCAAGTCGTTATCTCGCAAGCGATTGGCTCTACCCCACCAGCCACTTGCAACGCCTGATCCGGTTAGTCAAGCACGTCAAACCCTGCGGGCAGCACAATCGGAACGCGCGACAGAATCGTTGTCCAAACAGGGGCTCTGCGCAGAACAGGGAAGATTTGGGCGAGTGTTCCCGTTCTGACGACAACGCCCGGCAACCACCCCGGACAACCCCTCTCGACGCCCCGGGCACCCGCAGAAACCAGCTCCACAGACCTGCCGGCACAGCCGGGATCCCCCTCACGACTCCCCGTCCAACCCCTCCAGAGGTTCGTCCGTCTGTAGATCGATCACCCGCGGATGGCGACACCCGCACAGCACCTGGACGTCATACAGCTCCGAGGCACGTCCCCCGATCTGAACGCGAAACCGCTCTCGCCCGCTCTCAAGATCGAACACCTGCAGCCCGCACAGACTCTCTTCCTCCTCCCCCTCCCGCTCCAGTGGCAATCCGCTGAAGATCCGCCCCGGACGAGGACGCGAAAGTCCCACCACCGCACACCCGTCGAGAAATGCCAGGCCACGGGCGTACCCCGCACACCGCGCGATCGGCTCGAACACTCCCCGCTGCAGATCCACCCGCCCGAACTCCCCCGCACCGGAATTCAGCACGTACAGCCGCTCGTTGTGGACCCGCGGTGAGTGTGGCATCGACAGCCCCCGCACAACAGCAGCGTCCTCCACAATCGAATACACCACGCCACCATCCGTGCGGTGCTCGCGCCAGCCCTCGGTCGTATCCGTTTCCGCAACAAACGTCACGTATGCGGCCCGCCCGTTCACCATCGCCAGCCCATTCAGATGGCAACGGTCATCAGGCGACAACTCAGAGAGAAACGGCGGTCGCCACAGCGGACGAAATGCATACGGCCGCGTTGCATCAACCGTCGCCAGGCAGCTGTACAACGTGTTGCAGAAAATCACCTCACCGTCGCCGTCGATGGCCACGTCATGCGTATCGATCGGCCCCGTATGCCAGGAGCTGCGCGGAACGTACCACCGGTCAAACGTGTTCCGCTGAACACGGCTTGGAAGGACGTTCACCAGCCGCTCGATCGTCGTCCGGGTCGAGATCCAGCAGGTCTGCGGAGAAAACGCCACGCCCAGACACCGCCGGAACACCTGCTGCTGGGTGATCAGCCACGGCCGCTCAGGATGCGCCGACAACAACAGCAACCGCCCCGTCTGATACGTGGTCACGGCAATCGACGCGTCACACCCGCGCAACCACTCTACGAACGCTTCCGGCGCATCGACCGTCAGCCGGCTTTGCTCCGCTTCGAGCGATCGCACATCGAGCAGCGTATCGTCGAATTCTACGTCGTTCGTCATCTGCCTGAAATGTCACAAGGAAACCGGATCCGCCGGCCGCGCCGCGGCACATGGTACGCCGCCCCCTTCCAACCGGCACCTCTCCACACACTCCCGTCGAATCCGTCCCGAAAGCGATGTCCCTCACGGCAGAGCGCCTCACACGTGACGACTCGCATGCCCCGATCCTTCCGGCAGGATACAATGCCTGCACCCAACGCGGGTTCACTGGCTGGACACCCGGTCACTGTGCCGAACTCGACTCTCGAGCCGATGTGCTTTCTGCGACAAGGTCCGAGCATGCACTGTCATCGCTTCCGTCCGGCGCCGATCTCCCGCCGCGAACTGCTGACCACGGCCGCCACTGGCTTCGGAGCAACCGCACTCGCCTCGCTCGCCGCAGCCGACATCGCTCGCGACCACGGACCATTCGCCCCTCGAGAGCCGATGGCCACTCCACGGGCGAAAAACGTCATCTTCCTGTACATGGATGGCGGACCATCGCAGGTCGATTCCTTTGACCCCAAGCCGAGACTGCAAAAAGAGAACGGCGAACCATTCAAAATGGCGATTCAGCCGACGCAGTTCGATAACGTCGGCAACACGCTTGGCTCACTCTGGAAGTTTCGCCCCGGCGGTGAATCCGGGCTCCCCGTCAGCGATCTGTTCCCCGCCATTCGAGAATGCGCCGACGACCTCTGCGTTGTCCGCTCGATGACCTCCAGCTTCTCCGAGCACACCAACGCCAACTACTTTCTGCACACCGGTCACGGACTCCAGGGACGT
>CAZUXX010000473.1:0-1370 GCA_964624215.1 uncultured Planctomycetaceae bacterium | reverse complement strand
GCATGGGGGCCTGGGTCCTCTATGGTCTTGGTTCCGAATGTCAGAACCTCCCGGGATACATCGTTCTCAATGGAGGACTGATTCCACCCGGCGGACTCGAGTGCTTCGGCAGCGGATTCCTCCCCGCCAGCTTCCAGGGTTCGGTCTTCAAGGAAGGCGCCACCCCCGTCGCCAATGTCACTCGCACCGAATCCTCCGAATCGGCTCAGCGACGCAAGCTCGATTTGATGCGCACCCTGGACGAACAACTTCTCTCGCGCGTCGGTGACTCCGACGCCATCGAATCCGCTATCGCCAACTACGAACTCGCATTTCGAATGCAATTGGCCGTCCCCGACCTCATGGATCTCTCCTCCGAAACGCCACGCACCCAGCAACGCTACGGCCTCTCACACGACTGGAAACCCACACGCACATTCGGCCACGCCTGCCTGGTCGCCCGCCGCCTCGTCGAACGCGGCGTTCGCTTCATCCAGCTCACCTGCCCCGGAGGAAACGGCGACCGCTGGGACCAACACTCCAACCTCAAGGACGGCCATACGAAAAATGCCCTGACCGTCGACCAGCCGATCGCAGCCCTGCTGACCGACCTCAAGGCCCGCGGACTCCTCGACGAAACCCTCGTCCTCTGGGCCGGTGAATTCGGACGCACCCCCTTCGCCCAGGGGACCGATGGCCGCGACCACAACCCCTTCGGGTTCAGCGTCTGGCTTGCCGGTGGCGGCATCCGTGGAGGAATGACGTACGGCGCCACCGACGAATACGGCTACCACGCCATCGAAAACAGGCTTCTCATGCACGACCTCCACGCCACGCTCCTCTACGCTCTCGGCATCGATCACGAAAAACTCACCGTGCGACACAGCGGACGGGACATGCGACTGACCGACGTCCACGGTCGCGTCGTCCACGACATCTTCGCCTGATCGCGGGCAACCGCACCCCCACACCGGCACCATCGTGGTTGACCGCCAAAAACACCGCGGTCCGCATCCGCACGATGAACATCTCTTCGCACCCGGGCACTGGCCGACACTGCGGGCTGCCGTCAGCGACCTCTCCTGGCTGCTCTCGAAGAACTACGCCCAGCCATCAGCCCTCAAACTGGTCGGAGACCGCTACTCCCTCCGCGAACGTCAGAGGACCGCCGTCCGGCGTGCAGCCTGTAGCGATCAGCAGAAGCTGCGGCGACGCCAGCTGGCCTGCTCCCGCGACGAGATCGCCAACCAGATGCTGCTGATCGATGGCTTCAACCTGCTGACAACCATCGAAGCCGCCCTTTCCCGCGGCGTGCTCCTCAGCTGCCGCGACGACTGCATCCGTGACATGGCCAGCATGCATGGCAGCTACCGTCGCGTCGAACAGACGCA
>CAZUXX010000472.1:709-3642 GCA_964624215.1 uncultured Planctomycetaceae bacterium | reverse complement strand
CGTTGTTACCAGCGATGGTCGCGACCGTCTCGATGGCCTTGCGATCCTTGGCGTCGACCGGGCGGGCCATCTTGTGGAGTTCATCGACGACCGCATCGACAGCCTTCTGGGCCCCGCGGGCCAGTGCGATCGGGGCCGCTCCTGCGGCGATGAACTTCAGCCCCTGGCGGAACATCGCCTCGGCGAGGACCGTGGCCGTGGTGGTGCCGTCCCCGGCGGTGTCGCCGGTCTTGGAGGCGGCCTCCTTGACGAGCTGGACCCCGCAGTTTTCGAACTTGTCTTCGAGTTCGATGTCCTGGGCGACGGTCACGCCGTCCTTGGTGATTTTTGGCGATCCCCACCCCTTGTCGAGGACAGCATTCCGTCCGCGGGGACCAAGCGTGCTCGCGACAGCCTTGGAGAGCTTCGCCACTCCTCCCAACAACTGCTTTCTGGCGTCTTCGTCAAAGCTCAACAGTTTGGACACGATTGCTCCCTGGAGAATATCGGTTGATTTCTGTTTTCGGCGAACTCTGTTCGAGGGGCCCGATCAGCCGCCGGCACGCATGCACCGCCCGTGGCGCGGTACACACCTTCCTGAAGCGCTGCCACTGAGCAATTGCGGTGCCACGTTCGTGAATGCCTGGCAAGTGCCCATTTACCGGGAAGTTGACCGTTTTTCGGGGGCGGGGCCAACATGCGACGCTGCCAAGCTGGCAGCGAACCGAGTCAGCCTACGGCAGAGCCTGCCATTCCGATCCTGTGGACATCGGATGCCCGGCTGGTGGGAGACGGGTCATTCGGATGTGGTGGAGAGTCTGATCCGGGGCACGGATGGTCGGCTCACGGACCCGGCATATACTTTTCGGGCCCTTCCTGTGGCCCTCCCCCGGGGGGTGAGCCTTTCGTCCCTACAGAGCCTGAAATCGGACCATCGAGGTACTTTGTGAGCTATTGCGTCGGAGTCGACATTGGCGGGACGACGACCACGGTCGCCGTTGGCGACGACAGCCGCAACATTGTGTTTGTGTCGGAGCAGTTCGAAACCCGCTCCGACGAAGGGCCCGAGGTGACGATTGCGGCCATCGTCGAGAATGTGCATGCGGCCGTTGGCAGATGTGGGGGCACTCTGGGGGATGTGCAGCGAATCGGTCTGGCGACGCCGGGGCCGGCGACGCGCGACGGAGTGCTGCTCAGACCGCCGAACTTCGACCCGACCTTGTGGGACCGGTTTCCCATCCGTGAGGAGCTCGAGCGGTTGTTCCGGCGGGAGTCACCCGGGATCGGGGTTCGCTATCTCGGCGACGGGCAGGCGGCGGCTCTGGGAGAGTACGGCATCCGGACCGGTGGAATCCGATGGGATCAACTGCAGGTTGACACCACCCCGCCGGACAAACTCACGTCCCTGTTCATGGCGATCGTCGGGACCGGATTGGGTGGAGGGGCGACGTACCAGGGAAAGGTTGTCCCGGGGAGTCAGGGACGTGCGGGGCACGTCGGGCATACGCTGATTCCCCGCACCGCCTTTCGATACGAGCACGACTGTCAACTCAAAGTCGGAAATGCGTACAGCACTGCCGAATCGGCTGTCTCGCTGACTGCGCTGGCTCATCAACTCGAATACCGGCTGACTCTCGACCAATACCGTTCGCATCCGCTGGCGAGCGCGCCGGGGGACATCCGGGAGAAGGCGAAGCAACTGCGTTCTCTGGCGGCGGAAGGAGATCCTCTGGCTCTCGAACTGTTTGATGATCAGGCCCGGGCCCTGGGTATCACACTGCTCAACGTCAATTACCTTGGCGACTACGACCTGCTGGTGATTGGCGGCGGTGTGTGCGACCTTGCCCCGGCGGTTCGGGAGCGGTACCGGAAGGCGGCCGAAGCGGGCTACCTCGAGTTTGCGCATGCCGGGTTCCAGAACCTGGACGGCTTCGAGTTTTCCGTTTGCAACGACGATGCCCCCGTTATCGGGGCTCTTGTCTTCGCCTACGAAGCAGACCTCGACGGCTAAGCGATCTCAGCGAGGGAGGGATTCCCCCGCCCCTGCGCTGTCTCGGCACAGGATGTCTGGGCGCCACCCGTTCTGCAACGTCTGTCAGGAGGACGAGCCGGGGTGAGTGCGCAAGACCGGTTGAGAGATTCTAGCGACGGGTACGGCCGGGCCCGAACCCGCGGCCCTGTGGCGGCCGCGGACCGCGCGGAGGTCTGTCGCCCGTTGCGTCGCGGTCTTCCGGAGTTTCTCCGATGATCAGGTCGAAGTTCGCGGTCAGTTCGCCGGCCATGGACTGCTCGATGGGCGAGAAGTCGACAAGGACGAGGTTTTGCTGTTCCTCGCTGAGTCGCCGGAAGACTCCATCCTGGTGATTCTGCGGCTCCCCGGCGATGTAGCACTGGGTTGTCAGCATGCGCTTTCCACCGACGGTGATCGCGTAGTGGATATGTGGCGTGCGGCCGGGGTAGGGGACCGGCTTGATCGTGCGGAAGTAGTATTGCCCCTTGAGATCTGTCAGAAACCGTCCGTAGCCCTGGAAGCGAGGGTCCCGTTCGCCATCGGGACTTCCCCCCGAGTGAATGTAAGCCCCCGTTGCATCACACTGCCAGATTTCGACCGTTGCATTGCGGATCGGCTCACCGGCCGAACTGAGCACGCGTCCGGTGAGATGAGTCACCTCGCCGTCAGCGGGAGTGCTGGCGTCATTGATCCGCAGCAGGTCGTTGTCGGTATCGAGCGGCAGGCGATCGGGGTAGAACGGCCCTTCGGTTTGCCGGGGCGTCAGCGAGAGCATCTCGGCGTAGAGGCCGGGCGTGGCGAGCAGTGCGGCTCCCCAGGCTGATCTGGCCAGGAACTGTCGACGGGGGAGATGTGAACCGGCCATATTCAGCACGCCAACAGAAAGGAACGACTTGGGGGACCCGACCAGCGACGGGACGTGTTGTTGCGAGCAGCCGTCGCC
>CAZUXX010000472.1:0-699 GCA_964624215.1 uncultured Planctomycetaceae bacterium | reverse complement strand
CGGGAAGTACTTCCCCCGACTTTACATGCTGGGCGGATACGAACCAGCCGTATGGCTCCCGGACAAGAACAGAAAGTCGCCCGGCCGCACTGATTCCCGGGGGCTGACCAGAGAATACTGACGACCGGGCGACATGGCAGTTGACCTCTCCGTTCTGCTGAACGGAACGGCCGGTACTAGTTGGAGTCGCTGCTGCGGGGACGCTGCGGGCGCGGGCCTCCGCTGCCGGGACCACGGCCTCCGCGGCCACGACCGGCCCCCTCCCCATCCCGATTCCGGAAACGGGACATCATTTCCTGATAGGCCTTCTCGAGTTCTTCCTTATCGAGCGCTCCATCGCCGTTCGCGTCGCCGGTTTCGAGCAGCCGGGCGCCGCGTTCACCGAGCTCCTCACGATCGAGCTTGCCGTCGTTGTTGGCATCGCGCTCGAGCATGCGTGCGACGAAGGACTCGACGTTGCCTGGTCCACCGCCGGGTGTACCGCCACCCTGACCACGATCGCCAAAGCCGCGACCGCCAAAGCCACGTCCCTGAGGCCGTGCTTCCTCGCGGGAGATCTTCCCGTCGCCATCGCGATCGAGCGATTTCAGGGCAGCAGCTGCATTCTGGATTTCCTGGGCGGACAGTGTCCCGTCACCGTCGGCATCGATGGCGTCAAAGCCACCCACCCGGCGTTGGTCTCCGAGCTGATCCCCGAGC
>CAZUXX010000471.1:0-3653 GCA_964624215.1 uncultured Planctomycetaceae bacterium | reverse complement strand
CGAGGCGCGATGGCGGACGGGTGCTCCCAACGTGCTCCACCTGAATTGAACCCTTCTCCAGTGAGGTTGCGGTCACCGCGGCAGACGATGAGTGCACTCGACATCATCTGTGAAGACGGTCCGGTGATCGCGGTGAACAAGCCCTCAGGGATTCTGGTTCAGGGGGCACCGCGCGGGGTGCCGACGCTGGCGGACCTGGTGCGGGATTATCTCCGCGTCAAATACAACAAACCGGGGAATGTCTATCTGGGGATTCCGCACCGGCTGGACCGGCCGGTCTCCGGAGCGGTCGTGTTTTCGAGAAACTCGAAGTGTGCCGCACGACTGAGCGAGCAGTTTGCGCAGCGACAGGTCCGCAAGCTGTACCACGCTGTGCTGACGCGGCCGATGGAGCAGGGGGAGGGCACGCTTGTGGACTGGCTGGCGCGAATCCCGGACCGGTCGCAGGTGCGGGTGACGCGAGAGTCCGACCCGGACGCACGGCAGGCGGTGCTGCACTATCGAACGCTGTGCCTTGCGCGCGGTCGCGCCCTGGTCGAGATTGAACTCGAGACCGGACGCATGCATCAGATCCGCATCCAGTTCGGATCGCGGGGGTGCCCGATCGTGGGTGATGTCCAGTACGGGGCCCGGGACACCTGGATTCCGCACCGTTCCGCCGGGTTTCGTGCCCTCGATGGAAGCGACACGACCCCGATTGCCCTGCATGCCCGGCAGCTCACGCTGCTTCATCCGATCCGCTATGACGAATTGACGATTGTCGCCGATCCACCGGAAGCGTGGCAGCAGTTCGGGATGCCGGCGAACGCTCCCTGAAAATGGGTTGGGCCGTCACGCTCGATGTCGTCTGCACACCCGGCCGGCGGTCAGAAAGCGCGGGTGGTCGGGATCCGACCGGGGATCAGTGACCGCAGGCGGTTCTGAATGGAGTCGGGAAGCGGACGAATGCGGTCCACCGGACGCCCCGGCCCGGGCATGCTGACGGGAACCTGCGAGGCCAGCGGGTGAGGCTGTGCCGCCTGGGGATTGGAAGTCGTCGTGCTTTGGGGAGTCGACGGCGGAGTCTGCTCCGGCATGACCGCGACGGCAGCGGCCGGGTCCACACGGGTCTCCGGTTGCTCCGGCACGATTGTGCGGACCAGCTCTCGTGACCAGTTCTCGACTGCGCCGCGGGTGGCGATCGACAACGGCTTCGACGATTCCACGGTGTTCGTCTCGTCCGAAGGGGCTTTTTCTGCGACTGCCGGCGGATTCGCGATGTCGGAGAAGAGTTCTTCGAGAGGAGCGAAGTCAATCTCGTCGGCAACAACGCGGGCCATGCTGGCGGTGAGGTGTTCCGGCCGCGGGCTCGTCTGGGTTCTGGCAGAACCGGGCGGCGGGGCATCGGGCTGGGACGCGGTGTCGGCGGACGTTCGCGGTTCGAGAGTCCGATCGAGCGGTCGCTCTGCCAGCGGAACGTCGTGTGGGGTGGTCGCGCGTTCGACCTGCTGCGTGAGACGGCTCAGGATCGACTGCCCGACTCCGGCAGTTGCGGGAGCCGATGACGTTTGTGCTGCTGACGAGGTGGACGGCCCCGGGTAGGTGGCCCCCGGTTCCGGCTGTGCCGGTCGGGAAGACTCCGGAGGAACGGGCGAACCGAAAATGATCGCCGGTTGGTGTGGTGCTCCATCAGCGGAGTTGGCTGAGCCGGAGCCGGGCCCGTTGGTCGGAGCCTGTGAAGTCGGCGAGGTCACCGTGGGACGCATGGCGTCGGCATGCCCGTCGGCAATCATCGCGGCCGACAAGTCGGGATAATCCTGCCAGTGTGACGCGTCCCAGCCGCGTACGTCGGCCCAGGCGGTGGAAAGAGACGCTGTCTGCAGTCGGGGCACGACAATGACCCCGTCGACCGTATTGACGACGTGATAGCGATGGGCGAAGACCATGGCGCCGCCGCCGACCACCATCCCGAACAACATCGACCTGAGACTCATAACTGCACCCTGTTCGAAGTGAACCGCTCCAGGCAACCGTACCACCCAGCGAGAGAGGGGAGCCGCCGGGCTCCAGTGCAGATGCGAGTTTGTGGCTGTTTCCCGGAAGGTGAGGGGATCAGTTTCACCACGTTGCCGAGCCGGACTTTCGGGAAGTGCTTTTGCAACCGTTCAGGATTCTCCACGTGATTCGGCGTGCACGCGGGATGTCCTTTCCGGATGAACAAGGGCCAATGCGATCACGATCGAGGGTGCAGAGGGAGCCGTCTTGACAGTGTCCGGAAGTTCGGAATACGGTCCTTGCGCCACATGCTGCGGGCCTGGGGAATGGACTCGCCAGTCAGACAAGGGAACGTCGAATGTTGCGGTTGCAGCAGTTACGCCGCGTGCGCAGGCGCGACTTCACCTTTGGTGCAACGCGTTCCTTTGCGGGGCGGCTCCTGCGTCTGGAGGAGCCGCACAGCGGCCTCACCGATCCCGTTGCCACCTGCTGGGGGCTGTCGGAAGGGGCAGCGGGGATGGTCAGCCAGGTCCGCGGACTGGGCGAGGCAATCGGGCTCCCGTTTGAACATCGGCGGACGATGATGCGTGCGCCGTTTCGGCCGTTCTGGCCGGGCGTCGTCCCCGGACGCGCGTTCGTGCTCGAATCTCCGGAGCAGTTCGAGGGGCATCCGCGGCTGGTAATTACCTGCGGACGGCAGGCCATCGCGGCGTCGCTGATGCTGAAGCGCCGGCTGGGGGATGGCGTCATGACGGTGCACCTGCAGGATCCGAAGATCTCACCGCGTCATTTCGATCTGGTCATCGCCCCCCTGCATGACGGATTGAGTGGCCCGAACGTATTGCACTCGATGGGCGCGCTCCATCCTGTCAGCGTGGAGAAGCTGGAGGCGGCACGACAATCTGAACTGGCAGTCTCGCTGCACGAGCAACTGGGACCGGAATTCACCGGCGTGCTGATTGGCGGGCGCAACCGTTACTACGATCTGGATACGTCGGAGGCGGCACGGCTGCTGGAAGGACTGAAGGGTCTCACCCGTCGTGGCGAGCGGCTGGCGATTCTGACGAGCCGCCGAACTCCGCCGGCCGTGAGTGAGCTGATCCGCAGGGAACTGGCCGACCAGTATGTCTGGGACGGTCAGAGTGAGAACCCGTATCTGGCGGTCCTGGCGAGTGCCTCGCGGCTGGTGGTGACCGGGGATTCTGTGTCGATGATCTCGGAGGCCGCTGCGACCCGGCGGCCGCTGCACGTGTTCTACCTGAAGGAGCGTCGGCGGGCCCGCCGGTTCCGCCGCTTTCACGAGTCGTTCGCCCGTGCGGGAATCACCCGGGCGTTCGAAGGGCGACTTGAATCCTGGACGTATGGCTCACCAGATCGGACGCGGGTGTTTGCCTGCCTGATCCGGGATCACCTGAGGACATTATGCTGAGTCTGCGAACGGCTCTGCGGGAATCGACAACGCGGCACTCATTCCCCTTTCTGCACTACTTCATCGAGCAGCCCCTCACAGGCGAAATGATCGCGGAGATGTGCTCGACACAGGTCGCCGACGGAGACCGCATCTACGACGGGACCCGTGCCGGAGACGGCGGACAGCGTGGCCCCTCAACGGCTGTGAACGGCTCGACCCGCTGTTTCGTTACGCGGGAGAACATCGACGAGTTCCCGGCTCTGGGGGG
>CAZUXX010000470.1:0-3672 GCA_964624215.1 uncultured Planctomycetaceae bacterium | reverse complement strand
GGGGGGGATGTGTCCGTAGCCGGCTGCGAACTCTTCGGATTCTTCGGTTCGCTGGCTGTGCCGCTTGAGGTCGTAGGAGGGGACGAGCTGGGGGCCGGCGAGGGTGTAACCCAGGCCGATGGAGATGAGCACGGGGAGGAGGTTGGCGAAACGGTGTGGTACGCGGTGGTGCGTGGGTGGGGGCGGGGTGTTGTCGGCTGTGGCGGAGGGGGTGGCGAGTGAAGCGCCGCGGACGACGGAATAAGCGACGAGGAGCAGCGTGGTAATGAACGCGAGGTTGAAGTGTCCGGCGAGCAGCTGGAGGGCGTGCAGGCAGGCGAGCGCTGCGAGATGTCTGGCGCGGCGGGTCTGGAACCAGCCTTCGAGGGCCCAGAGGGTCCAGGGGAGGTAGGAGCCGGTGACGATGGCCCATTCGAGTGAGGAGCGGGGTGGGAACCATCCGTAAACGAAGACGATGGCTGCGAGGATTCCTGCGAACCGGTTAATTTCGAAGCGTTGCGCCAGGAGGACGCAGCCGACGAAAGCGAAGATGTAGTGTGCGAGATGAACGGCGACGTAGGCGGTGTTCAGGTCGAGCAGCGAATAGAGGGGGATCGTGGTGGGATAGAGGAGCGCGGTCTGGCTTTCGGCGAGGAGGGGGTATCCGTGGCCGGTGAGGTGATTCCAGAAGGGGACGATTCCTGAGGCGAGCTGGTTTGCAAGAAATGCCTTCTGGGGGAAGAAGTAGGTGTAAGTATCACCTCCGATGAAGCCGTCTCCGTACCAGAGTCGTGGCCAGAAGATCATGGAGCAGGCGACTGCCCAGAGCAGGGGAACGAGCAATCCTCGCACGCGCATCAGTCGACCTGGGGGATCCGAGAGTAGTCAGGGGTGCGGCGGATTCTGCCGGTTTGGCATGGGAGGTGCGAAGTGTGTCGGTTGTGACAACGTGACCAAACCGCCACCGCCGTCTGTGGAACGGATTCGCAGCGGTACGGGGGTTGGGGCAGTTTGCTGAGGCGCCGACGGGTAACGTTCGGCCCGCAGTTTTGTAGTTCTGCCAAGGGAGCGTTGCAAATCTTACACAGTTGGCATGGAGGCCACCCTGATGACGCGAGTTCCCGTCGTCTTTTTTGCGCTGACCGGACTGGCTGTTGCCGGCAGCCGGGGAGAGATCCTCGACTTCAGCGCGACGTGGTGCGGCCCATGTCAGAACATGAAGCCGCTCGTGCACAAGCTCCAGGCGGAGGGGCATCCGATCCGGGTGATTGATGTGGATCGGGAGCCGGAGACCAGCCAGAAGTTCCGCGTGAAGGCGATGCCCACCTTCGTGCTGCTGGTCGATGGGCATGAGGTCGAGCGGCACGTGGGAGGGATGAGCGAGGGGCAGCTCCGGACGTGGCTGAAGAAGATTCCGGCTGAGTCGCCAGATGTGGCGCGTGGTTCGGAGAGTGAGGGCGCGGGGAGCCCGGTGAGGTATGTTGCTGATCCGAACGTGCGGCTGGGGAATCCGGCTCCGATTTCGACGGCGTTCGAGGATCGGGAATCACTGGATGCGACACGGAGTCTGGTGCGCGAGCAGCCGGGGGCTTCGGTTCCGGGGGGCTTCCCGGAGGATGCCTTGGAGACTGCGGTTCTGGATGAGCCTCCTCCGACGGTGCGTGCAAATGATTCACCGATGGCAGAGTCCCAGGCGGCAGCCGGCGGAGCGAAGGCGGCCTCGCCGATGGATGCCAGCGTGCGGCTGAAAGTGACGGTGAACGGTCACATCAATTCGGGTTCGGGGACGATTGTCTCGAGCGAGCCGGGGATTGCACGGATCATTACGTGCGGTCACATCTTTCGGGGGTTCAATGAGTCGAGCCGGATTGAGGTCCACCTGTTTCTGAATGGTCGGGTGGAATCGGTGCTGGGACGGCTGGTTGCTTCTGACCTCGAGGCGGATGTCGGTCTGGTCGAGATTCCGACGGAGCATGTGCTTCCCGTGGCTCCTGTGGCGCGGGCGAGTTCGGCTGCGACGAAGGGGGAGGCACTGGTCTCGATCGGTTGCAGCGGCGGGGCGGATCCGACTCGTGAAGAGGTGAGTGTGACGGATGTGAACCCGTTCGTCGGTCCGGAGACCCTGGAATGCACCGGTCTGCCGGTGCAGGGTCGATCGGGCGGGGGATTGTTCAACGCCCGCGGTGAAGTGGTGGGTGTGTGCATTGCGGCTGATGAGAAGCGACACCGCGGAATTTACGCGGGGCTGAAGCCGGTTCACGATGTGCTTGCGGAAGGTGGTCTGCAGCGGCTATACGAGCCGCAGAGCACGCTGGCGTCGGCCCCGGAGCGTCCGCTTCCGCCGGCGGGTGAACGTGCTCCGGCGCCGCAGAGGCCGGCGGAATCGGAATCGCTGCTGGATCATCTGCGTCCGGCGGCCGAAGAGTCCATTTCGTCGGCAGGTGGGACGGAGTTGTTTGCGCGGGAGACGGAGAGTGTGGCGATGGCGGAGCAGCCGACGCGAGAGGCCCCGCGACCGTCTGCCTCGTCGACGCTTTCTGCTGACGAATTGGCGCATGCGACGGATGCCGAGGTGGTGTGCATCATCCGGCCGCGGAATCAACCGGAGGCTCCCAGCCAGGTGGTGATTATCCATCAGGCGAGTCCGAAGCTGGTTTCGTATCTTCGCGGTGAGATTGCTCCGGTCGGAACGACAGACCAGGCGCTGTCGCGGGCGGCCCGTCAGCCGCAGTGTGATCAGCTTCCGCGATGCTGGGCGGTGACGGCGGCGCGACCGTCGGAGACGGCGGAGAGCACGTTGACTCCCACGTCGTATCGTGCGCCGGCACAGCCGCGTCGGTACGTGCGCGGTGCGGCTTCGAAGTTTTACTCCCGCTGATCGTGTGTTGTGCAGGCGGGGCCGGTTGAGGATCGGCCGGTGCCGGTGCCCCTTGAATGAACAGACTCCATCTGGTCGACGACATGACGCGACGATTGCCTGTGTTTCTTGTGCTGGGAGCTGTGCTGGTCTGGTCGACTCCGGCGGCTGGTGGCGAAGATGCCGCTGATGCGGCGCCAGAGGTCGAGCAGGTCGCGGAGACGACGGCCGAGGTGGTGAACGCGGAGCCTGCCGAGGAGGAGGAGCCGCGGTACCGGCTTCGGTACCGGTTCCGTGCGGGTGATGTCGTGCGGTATCGCACGCGCGATGCGTCGACGGTGGAGGTGGAGTACTCGATGTCGGAGACGACGGTCGAGTATGAGACGACCTCGTGGAAGCACTACACGGTGAAGAAGGTTCACGAGGATGGATCTGCGGAACTGGAGCTGCGGATTGATCACGTGCAGATGCGTGCGGAAGGGGACGGTCGGACTCTGGAGTTTGACAGCCGTCAGCCGGGAGCTCCGCCGGCGGAGTTTGCGCAGTTCGTCGAGTCGCTGGGGAATCCGACGCGGGTGCAGGCGAGTCCTCTGGGTGAAGTGTCGCTGGTGGAGGGAGCGAACAAGAAGCAGGCGGCTGCGGTAGCCAGCGTGCTGGAAAACCTGCATCTGCTGATCGAGCTTCCGGAGGAGGATGTCCGGATCGGGGACACGTGGAAGGATCCGTTTGAGGTGGACGTGATTGTGGAAAGCTCGCTGAAGCGGAAGGTGCGGCTGCAGCGGACGTATCGGCTGATGAGTGTTGAGGAGGGTCTGGCCCAGATCGATCCGCAGACG
>CAZUXX010000469.1:0-3685 GCA_964624215.1 uncultured Planctomycetaceae bacterium | reverse complement strand
GAATGACAACCGCCCCCAGGTCCGCAGGCATGCAGAAATCATGCTCGAAATCCACGCCCGGATGGGACGGCTGCCGGAAAGCTATCCGATGCCCATCCATCTCTGGCGGTTCGCAGACCAGTTCTGCATGGTCTTCCTCGGCGGCGAGGTGGTCGTCGATTACGCCTACCTGATCCGCGAAGCGCTGGGGCCCTCGACGTGGGTGAGCGCCTACTCCAACGACGTGTTCGGCTATGTCGCCTCGGAGCGGATGCGCAGCGAAGGGGGCTACGAGGTCGATTACTCGATGATCTACTACCTCCAGCCGGGGCGCTGGTCCTCAGGCACGCAGGATGTGATTCTCGAGCGTGTCCGTGAGCTGTACGAAGGTCGCAACCTTTCGGAGCCGCTCTCACTCGACGACGCTCTCCGGTCGTTTCACCTCAATAGCGACTACTGCATTGAAATCGTCGCAGCCGAACCGGAGATCGCTGATCCTGTTAATTTCGCAGTCGGCCCTGACGGACGACTGTGGGTCGTCGAAATGGGCGATTATCCACGCGGGGCACGCGGCGGAGTGACTCCACATGAACGCCAGTCTCCCTGGGATGGTCTACCGGCAGGACGAATCAGGGTCCTGTCCGACGACGATGGGGATGGTCGCTACGAGCGTGCCGAGCTTTTCGCAGAAGGCCTCTCATTCCCTACGGGAATCGTTCCCTGGCGCAATGGAGTCATCGTCTCCGCAGCACCGGAAATCCTGTTCCTCGCCGACACTGACGGTGACGGACGTGCCGACATGCGTCAGCCTCTCTGCCGCGGTTTCGCAGAGGCGAACCCCCAACACCGCGTGAACGGCTTCGAATGGGGACTCGACGGATGGCTGCATCTGGCAAGCGACGGTTCGAGCACCGAGGTCGAATGGTTGGCCGGGGAGAACAAGGGAGTTCGAACGAAAATCGGTGGACGCGACTTCCGCATCCATCCAGCGTCCGGAGCGGTCGAACCAATGAGCGGCCGCAGCCAGTATGGCCGATGCCGGGACGAGTTCGGGAACTGGTACGGCAACACCAACAGCGAGCCGCTGTTTCATCTGATCCTCGGAGAGCGGGAGCTGAAGAATCCTCACGTCGCGTCCCCGGCTCCCCGGGTCTTTTTGACCGACCCGCCGCGCGCTCCGCGGGTTTACCCCACGAGTCGCACGGCCGATCGCTTCAACGATCTGTTCGCCGCCAACCGTTTCACATCGGCCTGCAGCCCCTGCGTCGTCCGCAATGACTCGTTCGCTCCCTGCGTCACCAGCTCGGTCTTTGTTTGCGAACCGGTTCACAACCTGGTCAGCCGCGTGATCGTTGAGTACGACGGTCTTCTGCCGACAGGTCGGAGATCCGAAAGCGAAGTGGAGTCGGAATTTCTCAGTTCGACCGACCCCTGGTTTCGGCCGGTCCGTCTGATGACCGGCCCCGATGGCTCGCTGTGGGTCTGCGACATGTATCGCGCCGTGATTGAACACCCGCAGTGGATCCCCGAAGCCTGGCAGGCACGGCTGGATCTGTACGCCGCTCACGACCGGGGGCGCATCTACCGCATCCGCCGAAAAGATTCGTTACCGGTGGCCGCTCCGCGACTCGACCGTTCCGACCTCTCCGAACTGGTGCGTGCCCTGGCAGACAGCAACGGTTGGAGGCGGGACACGGCGCAGCAACTCCTGCTGGATCGTGGAATTCCTGCCGGAGACCCCGCCTGGAGCCTGCTCACTCGACTCGTTGCCGACGAGCAAACGTCTGCCGCTGCTCTTGTTCAGCTTGGCTGGACCGCGAGACTGCTCGACCCCACACTCACCGCTCTCGCCGGTCTGGAAGATCGGTACCTCGGCCATTCCGATCCCCGAGTCGTGCGAAACGGAATCCGGATCTTTCCCCCCAACACTCTTGGCCAGGTCCGGCTTCACAAGCTCGCCGATCATCCCGATTCACGGGTTCGCTTTGAAATCGCCCTCGCCGCCGAGGAGCTTGAACCCGCAGACCGTGTCGACCTGCTGGCCAAACTGTCCGACTCGGCGGCAGAAGAGAAATGGTTGACCGGTGCCGTCCTTTCTTCCGCTGGCGACGTGGCCGGCGACCTTCTCGCCCGATTGCTGAGCGCCGATCCGGCTCACTCCGGTCATTCTGAGACCGAACCGCGAGCGAGGAACTCGGATCAGCTTCTCAACGGGTTGCTCGCGACGGCTGTCGAGACGTCCAGCAATGAAGAAGTCCTCCGGCTTCTTTCGGCGATTGTTCCGTCGGCAGAGGAGGCGGTACCGAACCGCAAGACGTGGCAATCGATGGTCATATTGCTGGAGGGCCTCGCGCGTCACGGGCGATCGCTTGATCAGATCCAGGCTGCCAGCGTAGACCCGACCACCATCCGCCGGATCGAACATCAATTCGAACTGGCGATCACCACATCCGGCAACAGCTCGGCTGATGTCGACGACCGGGTCGCTGCCATCGCGCTCACTGCACGTCGCAAGAAACATCTGGAACGAGACCTGGGAAGGATCTCGGAACTGCTCTCAGCAACGCATCCCCCCCAGGTGCAGGTCGCGGCCGCCTCGCGACTGGCGCAATCCGGACGATACGACCTGCTTGTCGAACAACTTCCGGAATTGAGTCCGCAGGCCCAATCAAGTGTTCAAACGCTTCTGATTTCAGAGAGGGCGGGACGCACGGCGCTGCTGCAGGCCCTTCAGGCCTCGGCGCTCTCGGCGGCCGATCTCACGGCGAGCACCCGTGCGTCTCTTTTAACCAGCGAGAATTCCAAAGAGCGGGATCTTGCCGAGAAGCTGTTGTCCGTGGCCGGTACTCGCGACGATGTCCTGGCCAGATATGCAGACGTCGAGCAATTGCAGGGTGATCCGGAACAGGGGCGGCAGGTATTCGCCAGAACGTGCGGAAGTTGTCATCAGCACGGGGAGATTGGTACCGAACTGGGGCCACGGTTATCGGCCCGTCAGGATCGCTCTGTCACCTATCTGGTGACGGCGATCCTCGATCCGAACCGGTCCGTCGATTCACGCTACAAGGCATGGATGGTGGTTCTGGTCGACGGACGCCAGTTGCAGGGGATGATTGTCGACGAAACTGCCACGAGTGTGGAACTGGCGACGGCGGACGGAACGCGTCAGACTCTCCTCCGTCGGGACATCGAGTTGATGAAGGCCTCAAGCATCTCGTTCATGCCGGAAGGACTGGAAAAAGACCTCTCGATCCAACAGGTCGCAGACATCGTCGCGTTTCTGCAAACCGATCCCTGACGCTGGTTTAACCGTTTCTACCTGACCTTCGACCGTTCTCTCATCCGTGATCGACAGTTACGACAATCCGCTGCATCTGGCGGAGCGGTGGATGCGCCTGGCACTGGACCACGCGCGACGTGCCTTCGAACAGGAAGAAGTCCCGGTCGGAGCCGTCGTCGTCCATGAGGAACGCGTCATCGGTGAAGGCTGGAATCAGCGGGAAGCCCTGAACGACCCGACCGCCCATGCCGAAATGCTGGCCCTTACCCAGGCGGCCACCACGCTGGGAACCTGGCGACTCCTCGACTGCACGCTGTTCGTCACACTCGAACCCTGCCCGATGTGTGCCGGGGCAATTGTCCAGGCCCGAATCCCGAGGGTGGTTTACGGCACGGCAGATCCGAAGGCGGGTGCGTGCCATTCCCT
>CAZUXX010000468.1:0-3699 GCA_964624215.1 uncultured Planctomycetaceae bacterium | reverse complement strand
CATCGCTGACCATCGAGAACTTGACAGCGTGAACGGGAACCAGACAGCCATGTGACCGCGGACGGCCCCCTCCTGTTGTGAAGTCTGTCAGGCTCATTGAATCGTCCGGATGATAGCGGTTGTCTCCCTGTCGGTCGCTGATGTAACCGTTGGCCGTTGTGTACACCGGATTGCCTGACGCGCCCGACTGGACACCGATGTAATTCGCGAGCCGCAACTGATCAATCCCGTGGGAGGTATCGGCTACTATCTCCGGGTCGCCGGACGAGGGACACCGAAAGACATCAATGGGGGTCTCCAGTGCCGCTTCGAGCGGCCCGTCATCATCCCACCCCATTTCCGGACTCGGTCCGGTCGTTCCGGTTCGAAACTCGAATCCGAAGGCATTCCAGTCGATCGAATCGTACAGGGGCTTTTGCTCAATGTACGGGAGAATCATTCCGCCCCATGCGACACCGACTGAATCATTCGCATTGGCCGGAGACCGCATGACGCCCACGGGCATTGTCTTGAAATTGCCTTCGTAGCTGTTGATTGCGATGGCCAGGTTGTGCAGATGGTCCTGACACTGGCTCTTGCGGGCGGCTTCGCGAACCTGCTGGACCGCGGGGAGGAGCAGAGCCACGAGAATGGCGATGATCGCGATCACCACCAGCAGCTCGATGAGTGTGAACCCGCGGCGGGACGGCGCATGGGGTGATTGCATAACGGACTCCGGTCGGTGGAAGAAGGGAAAGGAGATACAAGAGGTGATGTCCTAGGATGCGCACGAGAATCGACGCACGACTGGGAATCCTCTCTCCAGGTACGCCCGCATCACCCCTTGAATGTCGAACGGATGTGCAATTTACCAAAAGCGAGAAAAGAAAGACAATGCATTCAAGAACTCAAGCGCGTCGGCACGGCAGTATGCCCCCCTGAGTCCAAGGCATCAGGTGTCAGTCTCGG
Source organism: uncultured Planctomycetaceae bacterium (assembly GCA_964624215.1). Classification (GTDB taxonomy): domain Bacteria; phylum Planctomycetota; class Planctomycetia; order Planctomycetales; family Planctomycetaceae; genus CAZUXX01. The sequence goes on along the minus strand of CAZUXX010000468.1, from coordinate 2,751 downwards.
GTGGGAACCCGGCAAGGCGCGGAGCCAGCGGGCGGCAAATGGGAAACGCACCGGGAGCCTGGGGTTGTCCCCGGCTCCCGCCATCGCGCAGGGCGTCACGACGCCTTACGCGGCCCAATCTGTTGCGGCTTCACCCGGCGTTCGTCAGAGACTTGTCGCTTCCCCGCCGGCGATGGATCCCAGCGCGCCCCACACGCCGTATGGACTCTTGCCGCTCAGCGTTCGGACGTCCGGCTGCGAGATCAATCCGGTGTCGATGTTCTCGCTAATGAAGTTCACCTTGCCATCGAGCATGACCACGTGGGCTCCTCCGGCATGGTAACTTCCGGCAGGGAACTGGCCGCCAGTTTCAAATCCTCCGGTCATACAGGAAGGCGAGTTCGGCGGAAGGATCGTATTGACGCCGATGTATTGCGGCAGGCCCCGCGCCCAGCGATTACCACGCGTCGCCGTGAAATCCGTGACCGACGCGGAAAATTCGTTGTTGGCGTCGATCAGCGTCCGACAGAAAGAAGGGTTGTCGGTGGCCGCCGAGCCCTGGCTACGCGCGGCACCGCCGGGGATGCCGCGGCCTCCCATGGATGTCGGGATCTCCGCGAATGCGACGGTGTTGCTCGTGCCGTCCACAATGTCGGCGACGCGACGTGCAGTCTGATAGCCAAAGACACCGCGGACGTGACGTCGCGCTGCGTCAGTCCCTGGGGATGAACTGATGTGGAGTGCGCTGTCTCCTCCGGACATGCCGTAGTTGGTCCGCCCATAGGGCTTCGGAATGACGTTCACGTCCGGGGCTGAGGGGCAGATGAAGACCGGCACCATCGTTTCCCACGGCTTGTACGAGGAACCATCGTTGGCATCATCTCCAAAGGCACCGAAGGAACCTTGCGGCGTCGCAATCTCATCGTACAGGGGCTTTTGCTCGACGTAGGGGAGGAGCATCGTCAGGCCGCTTCCTTGATTGCGATTCCCGGCCGGCGGCTGAACGTGGGTCCCCCCCTGGCGGTAAGGGAACCGCTTCACCGAGGCTTCGTAGTTCATCACGGCGATGGCCAGGTTGTGCAGATGGTCCTGACACTGGCTCTTGCGGGCGGCTTCGCGAACCTGCTGGACCGCGGGGAGGAGCAGAGCCACGAGAATGGCGATGATCGCGATCACCACCAGCAGCTCGATGAGTGTGAACCCACGGCGACGCGCATGCGGGGATTTCATGGAAGGACTCCGTAGACCTGCAGGGAATTACCAAATGAATCAGAGTCGATTCTGGAGCGCGTGCGGAATCGGCGCATGACCGGACAGCCAATTTACGGGCTCCATCCCACCCGTTTCAACTGAGCGGACTGTTCCATTTTACCGGAATCAAGCAATGCTCCGGGGAGGGGTTTCTATGGGACTTGGCGCCGCGCGATGTGAGTGTGGCGTCCGATGCTCGTTCCGGAGGGGGAAGCGGACGCTCGATCGCGGAGGAGGAGTGTCACCTCTGTGATGTTCGATGAGCAAGCTGGTCTAAAGCACGCGGTCCTCGGGCTCAGGGATCTCTCCGGCTGAAGTGTCGCTGCGCTTGAAGGAGTGCGTGACTCAAACCGCGCGTGGGCAACGGAAAAACGCACCGGGAGCCTGGGGTTGTCCCCGGCTCCCGGTGCGTTCTGAGCTGCAATCCAGACTGGGTTCAGCCTGCGACCAGTGCTATCGCGAAGCGATCTGGAAGTGGCCGTAGAGCGTTTCCTTTTCTCGCAGGATGTAGAACTTCAGCGGCGAGAAGCTGCGGAACTGCGGGTGGTTGAGAACGTAGTCGATGTTCTCCTGGTTCACGGTTTCCCAGACGTGCAGGCCGACGAGGATATCCCCTTCGCGGATGCCGTTCTGGTAAGCCGGGCTGTCGACGCGGACCGCGGCCACGCGCATTCCTCCGCGGTAGGACTGCCCCTGGAGCACCTCGCGGGCGTCGTTGAGAGGCGCGAGTTTCAGGCCGAGAATCTCCCAGACACGATCGTCGCGCTGGGCCCCGTTCGCGGAGGCCGGAGGCAGCGGCAGGGTGCCCTGCACGCGCTGGCGGGCGGCAACGCTTCGCGAACCTCGCAGTGCATCGACCGTGAGGGTCAACTGTTCTTCGGTGTCGCCACGAAGCACGGTCAGCGGAACCTGCTCACCGACACTGCGACCAAGCAGCGAGCGTTCGAAGTCGGCGCGGTCGACGATCTCCACATCGCCCGAGCGGGTGATGATGTCGCCCGCCTGGAGTCCCGCCTTCTGGGCCGGAGAATCCGACGCGACTGAATCAATGACAAACTTCCGTTCGGCGCCGGCCTTGTGGTCGTGGCCGGAGAGTCCGTGGTAGTGCTGGTTCAGCCGTTCGACGTCGAGCAACCGGGCGATTACGCGGCGGGCGTCGTCGACCGGGATGGCAAAGCCGATTTTCTGGGCGCCGGCACGAATGGCGACGTTGATGGCGATCATTTCGCCGTTGCGATTGATCAGCGGACCGCCACTGTTGCCGGGATTGATCGCCGCATCGATCTGGATCAGGTTGCGATAGGCCTGCTCGTCGTTGACTTCGACATCGCGGCCGAAGGCACTGATGATGCCGCGGGTGACGGTGTGCGGGTAACCGAACGCATTGCCGATGGCGAGCACATCTTCGCCGAGCATCAGATCGGAGGAGGTTCCCATCGGCATGACTTCGAGTTCATGGGGGGGATTGATCTTGATGATGGCCAGGTCTTCGCGGCTATCGAAGGAGACAACGCGAGCGGC
>CAZUXX010000467.1:3423-3741 GCA_964624215.1 uncultured Planctomycetaceae bacterium | reverse complement strand
AACCTCAAGCAAATCGGAGGGGTCATGCAGCGCGAGCCGCTGCTGGCCACGCTCTTCTTCGTCACGGCTCTGTCTCTTGCCGGTATCCCGCCCCTGTCGGGCTTCTGGGCCAAGCTGGGGCTGGTGCAGTCAGGCCTCGAGATTCAAAGCGGTTCGGCCATCACCATCGTGCTGGTTAGCCTGGCCGTCGGCCTGATGACGCTCATCTCCATGATCAAGATCTGGACCGAAGGCTTCTGGAAGCCCGCACCAGCCGATCCAACCGACTCGGCCCCGGGTGAGAAAGATTCCCTGCCGGTCACGTTCGCCATGTATGCC
>CAZUXX010000467.1:2902-3413 GCA_964624215.1 uncultured Planctomycetaceae bacterium | reverse complement strand
GATTCTGGCACTGGCGGCACTATCCATCGGAATGGGTGCATGCCCCGAACTGTTTCTACAGCTGTCTCGTGAAGCGGCCGGTCAGCTGATCAATCCTCAGGAGTATCTGGACGCGGTCCTGGGAGCGGAGATTCATGAAAGCGCTCGTGATTAATCTGTTCCTCGCACTCGTTCTGGCGAGCCTGATGGCGCGTCTGACTCTCGGGGGATTGCTGGTCAGCTTTGTCGCCGGCTATTTCCTGATGTACTGGCTGCGACCTCTGCTCGGGCCAACTACCTACTTCCGGAAAGTGCCCGCACTGCTGTCGTTCCTCTGGTTCGTCTTCGTGGACGTGATTCATTCCAACCTGAGGGTGGCGGCCGAGGTGATGTCGATTCGTCGAAAGGCGCGCGCCGGCTTCGTCGCAGTGCCTCTCAGTGTGAAGACAGACTTCGAAATCACGCTGCTCGTCGGGTTGATCACTCTGTCACCCGGGACGATGACCGTCGACGTATCGGGGGATCGCAAGAT
>CAZUXX010000467.1:0-2892 GCA_964624215.1 uncultured Planctomycetaceae bacterium | reverse complement strand
CGCCCTGTTTGTCGTCGACATGCTCGCGCTGACAGCAGTGCTGTTGGCGTTTGTTCGTCTGCTGCGCGGCCCCTCTCTGGCGGACCGGGTCGTGGCTCTCGACCTGATCGCAACGACGTCCGCAGGGATGATCTGCCTGTTCGCCATCCGTTCGGAGAACTACGCCTTCACCGATGCCGCACTCGTCCTTGCACTGATCCTGTTCCTGGGGACCATCGCTTTCGCGTACTACCTCGAGAAGAAAGGATCGAACCTGTGAACACCGAGCTGGCCGAATTCGTGCTGGCGCTGGTAGGAGGCGTGTTCTTCCTGCTCGCTTCGATCGGAGTCCTGCGGATGCCGGACCTCTTCCTCCGGCTGCAGGTGTCATCCAAGGCGTCGACGCTCGGGCTCAGCTGCATTCTGCTGGCTGTCGCGCTTCACTTCTCGGATGCCGTGGTGACGATTCGCGCTGCGGTCATCCTCTGCTTCATCGTGCTCACCATCCCGATCGCCACTCACATGCTCGCGCGAGCCGGATACGCCACCAACGTCCCCATCAGCGACGAAACCATGGTCAATGAACTGGCGGGACACTACGACCCGCTCGAACACGTACTCACCGGGGACGAGGCCGGTAGTTGGGCGGTGACCATCCCGCCGGAAGCCTCGGCCGTCGGCCGCCGCGTCGCAGACCTGCAGCTCCCCGAAGGGGTGCTGATCCAGACGATCCACCGCGGTAACGATGTCATCATTCCCCGCGGACCGACGACCATCTCCTCGGGTGACCGACTGACACTGCTGGCCAGCCTGAACGAACTCGAGACTGTCCGCGAGCAACTGGGGATTCCAGAAACCGTTTCCTTTGAGTGGCGAGAAGAGGTTCGCTGAACCGCCCCTTCCTTCGGCTGCGGCGAAGACAGTTGCTCGACCCGCGCGGCGTTGCCGAATCGCCGGTCACGCGCGCGGCTTGATACAATCCCTGGCTGCTTGCTGACCGAACGTCTGACCTCCGCAGGACCGTCGCCGTGCCACCGAGTGACTCCTTCGGCCCGATTGACCCGCAGGTACGCATCGGGCATATCCACCTGAAGGTCGCCGACCTCGAACGCTCTCTAAGGTTCTATTGTGGTGTGCTCGGGTTTGAACTGACGCAGCGATACGGCAGCCAGGCGGCATTCGTCTCGGCCGGTGGCTACCATCACCACATTGCCCTGAATACGTGGGAAAGCCTGGGTGGTTCGCCCCCTCCGGCGGGGTCAACGGGGCTGTACCACTTGGCAATCCTCTATCCGACCCGCCGGGCTCTGGCCGAGGCCCTGCAGCGATTGATGAATGCTGGTCTGCCGCTCGACGGCGCCAGCGATCACGGTGTCAGTGAAGCGTTGTACTTGCGGGATCCTGATCAGAACGGTGTCGAGCTGTATTGGGATCGGCCGCGCGAGGCCTGGCCGCGTTCGCCCGAGGGAAACCTGGCGATGTTCACGCGACGCCTCGACCTCCGGAACCTGTTGCAGGAGGTCGCGTCGGCTCACAATCCCCCCGGCGTCAATCAGGGACCACGAGACAACGGGACAGCCACCGAGTAACCCGGCAACGGAATCGACCTGACGTGCTCGATACGCAATCCGTCAATTGTGAGAATCGCAGGGAACAGTCAGTCGGCAGCGACCCCCGCTCTGACGGCACGTGATCGACCCGGTAAACTGGCATCCGGCGGCAACACTTCCACACCGCCACGCTCCCGGCCCTCCCAGGTGGTTCTTCCCATGACCGACTGCGATCTGGAAACATCCGTCCCCGACTGGATCATCGAACATCCCGACATCCTGAATGTCTTTCAGGAACTCGGCATCGACTACTCCTGCGGCGGCAAATCCCTCGAATACGCCTGCCAGCAGCGGGGACTCGATCCTCACGCAGTGCTCGCGCGGCTCCTGCAACGCATCGAAGGCAATCGCGACACCTCGGCCCTGTGAGGTAGCTCGTTTCCGGAATCGTCAGGCCCCCTGGGTTGGTTCGACGCGGTTCCATTGTCGTCCACACCTGGATCGGAAGGATCGGCTGATGGCCAACCCGATACTGGTCTCCATTCAGGTCGGCATGCCCCGGTCCTTCGGAACAGAAGGAGCCGCGGACCCGATGGACCGGCCATGGACGACCGGTTTCTACAAAGAGCCGGTACCGGGTCCCGTCGCGCTGCGCACCACAAACCTCGATGGAGATGCTCAGGCCGATCTTGTCCATCACGGCGGGCCGGAGAAAGCGGTACTGGCATACTCGGCCGAACACTACGCCGCCTGGCGGAAGACAATGAATGTTTCGTCGCTGCCGTTCGGTGCGTTCGGCGAGAACTTCACCATCGCGGAAATCACCGAAGCCGACGTGTGCATCGGGGACACGTGGCACATTGGTGATTGGGCCGTCGTACAAGTCTCGCAGCCACGTCAGCCCTGCTGGAAACTGGCCCGCCGCTGGCGGATCAAGACACTCGCACTCGACGTGCAACAGACGGGTCGAACCGGCTGGTATTTCCGCGTGCTGCACGAGGGGCCTGTCTCTGCCGGGATGCCGCTGGTTCTGGCTGATCGTCCTTATCCTGAGTGGACGGTCCGGCGGGCCAACGAGGTCATGCACTCTTTGAAATCGGACATCGCTGCCGCGCGGGAACTCGCGGCCGTCCCCCTGCTTTCTGCCAGCTGGCGCACCACGCTGACCCGCCGCGCGAACAGCCGGCAAACCGATGCGAACAGGCGACTCATCGGGGAGAATGGATAGTCCTGGTCCCCCCATTTTTTGTCTTCAATTCCTTCTTGGCCCGCCAACGATGCTCCGACGATTCCCCTTTGCAGTGCGTCTGACCCTCCTTCTGCTGCCGATCCTCTTGCTCCCGGCTACCCTGCAGGCCGCCCC
>CAZUXX010000466.1:0-3751 GCA_964624215.1 uncultured Planctomycetaceae bacterium | reverse complement strand
GCAGCGTCGATATCGACTCCCTTGCGTTTGCGAACCGTGGCGTTGATGCCCCGCCCCCGCAGCGTCTCGACGAACTTCTCCGTCCGCGGTCGCGCCGGAGCCCCCAGCGGCAGCGGCTCCACCGGATTCATCGGGATCAGGTTGACGTGCGCATTGCGGCCCCGCAGCAGATCGGCGAGTTCGGCTGCATGCTCGGCCGAGTCGTTTTGCCCCGCCAGCAGGACATATTCGTAGGTCACCCGGCGACCGGTCCTCTCAAAGTAGTCATCGGCCGCGTCGAGAATCGCCGTGATTCCTGTCCCCTTGTTGACCGGGACGATCTCCGTCCGCAGCGGATCGTTCGGAGCATGTAACGAGACAGCCAGGTTGTAGGGCGTCCCCGTCTCGGCGAGCTGCCGCATCTTCTCGGGCAACCCGACCGTCGAGACCGTAATCCGCCTGGCACCAACTCCCATGCCTCCCTTCTCGTTCAGCGTCTGCAGAGCAGGGAGGAGTGACGGCAGATTCGCGAGCGGTTCCCCCATCCCCATCACCACAACGTTGGTCAGCCGTTCGTCCGGGGACAGCAGCCGGTCCACCCGCAGAACCTGTTCGAGGATCTCGCCGGTACTGAGATTCCGTTTGAGACCCAGCAGTCCACTGGCGCAGAACACGCATCCCATACCACAGCCCACCTGCGTCGAGACGCAGATCGTCCGTCGGTCGTCTTCCCGCATCAGGACGGTTTCGACCTGTTCCCCATCCTCCAGTGTCAGCAGCAATTTCTCGGTCCCGTCCCGCGAGACCTGGTGCCGGGTCACTTCGGCAGCGAACAGGCGAAAGTTCGCCTCCAGCGATTCGCGCAGTTTCGCCGGGACGTCGTGCATTTCGGCAAACGAGTTGACCCGCTTCCCGAAGATCCACCGGCGGATCTGGTCCGCCCGATAAGCCGGTTGTCCCTGCTCCTGGCAGAATGCGATCAACTGCTCGCGGGACAGGTCGGTCAGTCGCGGCAGTCCAGACATGAATTCAATCTGCGGGCAAACATTCTCGAAACGGAGCACACAATCACCGATTGTAGCCAGATGCCAGCCACCGGTGTTTCGGGATCTGTCGTTTCTGCAGGCGAACCCGGGGAGCCATCTTCAACCTTGGCTCACACGCCGACTGGTCTTTTAACAGCGGTCCGCTGCCAGGATCTGCCCGCCTCGATCGATCAAACTACAGTATTCAAAAACAGTTACGAGAAGCAGGCAGAGGTCGGCGACACCGAGCGCCGTCAATCGGGCTGCCTTTTGAGTGTTTTTATCAATCCCGCTGATCGTAAAGTCTGTCCAGATTGGGGCTTCTGACTCGCCATCGGTTTCGCCGAGTGTTAGCCTTGCAGTGCGCGTTCGCAAGTGACCCGGCGGAAGAACCGCCCGGCGCACGTCACTGAAGCACCCCATTTTCGTCCATGACAGGCGAACTCACAGTCGTCCCGGAGACTCCCCTCGATGCCCTGCGCCGCCGCAAGGGTCTGGTGACCACTGCACGGCAGCGGGTCGAGCAGATGTTTCGGGCCGGCACACCCGGGGTTCAGATTGCGACCTTCTACTGTGAGGCGATCGACGGGATCCTCCTCACGCTCATCGACGAGGCACTCACCACCCTGGGCCCCGAGACGGCCGAGGCAGTTGCTCGTGGCGGGGCTGTCGTCGCCGTGGGGGGCACAGGACGAGGCGAACTTTGCCCGTATTCCGATGTCGACCTGCTGTTTCTCGACGGAGGCACCGCCGAGGAGGCCTTTCGCCAGCTCACCTCGCACGTCGTGCAGCTGGCGTGGGATGCCAAGATCGAGCTCGGCCATAGCCTTCGCACCATGCGGGAGTGTCTGGCTCTCGCCCGGGTTGACCCGCATGTGGCAACCTGCCTGATCGAGGCGCGACTGCTCTGGGGGAACCAGTCCCTCTTTGATCGATTTGAACGCCAGTTTCAGCGGAGGGTTGTCGTCGGACGTCGTCGCGCCTTCCTGCAGGATTGTCTCACCGCACGCCTCGATGAAGGGCCACAGGCCCAGGAACTCGAGCCCGACGTCAAGAATTCCATCGGCGGTCTGCGCGACCTGCACCTCATCCGTTGGCTCGGATTCGGCGTCACCGGTGTCAAAGACCTCGATGGACTCCGGCTCAAGGAGTTTCTCACCAAAGAAGAAACCGGCGTCCTCAAATCCGGGTGGGAGTTCCTCACCCGGATTCGCATCGACCTGCACCTCGCCGCCCGGCGGCACCAGGACAGGCTGACCCGCGACGAGCAGAAGCGAATCGCGGCCAGTCGTGGCATCACCGACACTCAGGAGCAGCGGGCTGTCGAGCGGTTGATGCAGGAGTACTTTCAGCACGCGAACCGGATCGGGAGCATCGCCCGCCGGCTGGCCGACCGGCACCGGCCACGCTCGCTCGTGCGCACGACGCGCAATCTCATCCTGGGACATCGGGCCGACGGCATCCTGCGTGTCACCCCCGAGGAGATCGATTCCCGCGCGTCACTGCTCCCCCGGGTCACCGCAGATCTCGAATCGATCCTCAAGGTCTACAAAGCCGCTGCTCTGTACGGAGTCCGTCTTTCCCCCCGACTGACGGACGCGATCTCCGCCGCGACCGCCAGACTTCCCCGTGAAGTCTCCCCGGAAGCGGGTCGCCTGGCGCAGGACATCCTCAAGTGCGTCGCGCCGCTCGGTCCCATTTTGCGGAGCATGGCGGCCACCGGAGTCCTTGACGTCCTCGTGCCCGACTTTTCCCGCATCCGCTCGCTGATGCAGTTCAACCAGTATCACCATTACACCGTCGACGAGCACACGCTCCGTGCGATGGAAACGGTGACCGGCTTTGAAAGCGAGGACTCCCCCGTCGGGGCAGCCTATCGTGAAATCAGGCAGAAGGAGGTCCTGCATCTGGCACTTCTGCTGCACGACGTCGGCAAGGGGTGCGTTACCGACCACTGCATTGTCGGCGAAGAGGTCGCACGTCGTATCGCACCGAGGCTCGATTTCAGTCCCGAACAAAGCGAGCAGATCGCCTTTCTGATCCGCTGGCATCTGGAGATGGCCGACATCGCCTTTCGCCGCGACACCTCGGATGAGCGACTGCTCATCGACTTCAGCCGCAAGGTCGGAAGTCCCGACCTGTTGCGAATGCTGTACGTCCTCACGGCCGCAGACGTCACTTCTGTCGGTCCGGGAGTCTGGACCGAATGGAAGGCAGACCTGTTGAGCGAACTGTTTGACCGCTGTCTGCTCATCCTCAGTGGAAAGCGGTATTCGTTTCACGAGCGGGAGCGGATGCGCGACATCAAGTTCAAGGTCGCCGGCATCCTGCAGCCCACCGACCCGGCTCACGACGAGGACTCCTGGCCTGTCTGGATCGACGAACAGTTACAGGGCTTTTCAGCCTACTACCTCACCTGTAGCCCGCCCGAACAGATCGCTGCCGATCTTGACATCATCCAGCGGATGGAAGACGGCGGAGTCAGCGTCACAGGCACCTTCGAACCGGGAACCGGGACTGTCGAATACCGGGTCATCACCCGTAACGGCGGCACAGCACACGGCTGCTTTCACCGCATCTGCGGCGTCTTCTCGGCAAAGCGACTGGAGATTCTCTCGGCCGACGTGAATACGACGCAGGGTCAGGTTGTCGTTGACACCTTCCGCGTTGTCGATACCGACTTCTCCGGAGAAGTCCCGCCCGAACGCATCCACGAAATCAGCAGGCTCATCACCCGCGTCCTCCGG
>CAZUXX010000465.1:0-3751 GCA_964624215.1 uncultured Planctomycetaceae bacterium | reverse complement strand
TTCGTGATCCGCGGCGTGACCACACCCACGGCCGGATCTGGCGGGTGACCTGGACGGGAAAGCCTCTTGTCGAGCGTCCGTCGTTGCCGGATCTGTCGACCGGTGAGCTGCTTGATCTGCTTCGGGAACGGGACAGCTTTGCGCGCAATCAGGCGAAGCGGGTTCTTGCCGAGCGTGGCAAGGCGATCCTTCCTGAGCTGGAGGAGTGGTATCACCGCCAGTCGGATGCCGAGGCAAAGCTCGAGGGGCTGTGGCTGGCGGTGGCGCTGCGGGAACCGCGGATTGCGTGGCTGAAGGACCTGATGGCGTGTGACAACGCCGGAGTTCGGGCCGCAGCGACGCGAGTGCTGGTTGACTGGCACCGGGAGGTGGACGAGCCGCTGGCACTGCTTGCATCGCGGGTGACGGACCGTCATCCACGTGTGCGTCTGGAGGCGGTGCGTGCGGCGGCTGCGATCCCGCGTGCGGAGTCGATTGAAGTGGCGATGCTGGCCCTTACGGCCGGGGAGGAGTCGCCGGATCAATGGCTCGATTATGCGTTGTGGCAAACGGCGCGGGACTTGAAGCCACTCTGGGAGCCGGCGCTGTTGGCGGGGAAGATTGACTTTGGTGGGAACGCGCGGCAGATGGCGTTTGTGCTGAAGTCGGCGGGTTCGTCGGCGACCGTTGGTGCACTGACTGCTCTTCTCGAAGAGCGCGCGGTGTCGCCTGCGGATCAGTCGGAGGTGCTGGATGTCATCTCGCGGTTCGGTCGTCCGGAGGATTTGCAGCGTCTGCTGGAGATGGCGGTGGCAGAAGACGATTCCGGTCAGGCGGGGGAGTATCTGAAGGGGCTGGCGGAGGCGCATCGACTGCGGAAGGCGAAGCCGGTCGATCCGGTTCCGTTACTGGCCCTGCGTGAGTCGGAGAGTGTGGAGCTGCAGGCGTCTGCTCTGCGACTTCTGGGGGAGTGGAACGAACCTCGCGGGTGGGAATGGCTGAAGTCAGCGGCCCATGATGCGTCGACCCCGCTCGCAGTTCGCGTTGCGGCCATCGCGGGGGTCGGGTCGTTTCGCCGCGACGATGCGGCGGGTGTGCTGGTTGAACTGGCGCGTGGCGATGAGGGGGAGGCGGTGCGTCAGGCCGCGATCGAGGGGCTGCTTTCGATTGATGCGGGGCGGGCATCTGCCCTGGCTGCCGAGCACCTGCGGCGGAGCGAGAATGCTTCCGGCACGGCGGGATTGTTCGAGGCGTTCCTGTCGCGACCCCAGGGGGCGGAAGCATTGGCCGGGGCACTGGCGAAGGTGGAGATGATTCCCGGCGATGTGGCGGTGATCGGGCTGCGGACGATTCGGGCCTCGGGGCGGCAGTACCCGGAGCTTGAGAAGTCGCTGAACACAGCGGGGAACCTGAGTGAAGAACCAGCCGCGCAGTCTGCGGAGGAGATGGCCGCTCTGGTGGAGCGGGTCCTGAGCAGCGGGGATCCGCACCGGGGGGAGGAGGTGTATCGCAGGGAAGAGCTGGCCTGTCAGCGGTGTCATGCGATTGGAGAAGTGGGAGGGCTTGTCGGTCCGAACCTGCGCAGCCTGGGGACGACGGCCCAGCTGGATTACATCATCGAGTCGTTGCTCGATCCCAATGCGAAGGTCAAGGAGGGCTATCACACGGTGGTGATCGTCGATGACGAGGGGCGGCAGTACGCCGGGATCAAGTTGCGTGAGACGGCGACGGCGGTGGTCCTGCGGAATGCGGATGGTGATGAGCTGCAGATCCCGCTGGAGAGTGTTGACCTGGAAGTTCCCGGGATTTCGCTGATGCCGACCGGGCTGACGCAGAAGCTGACCCAGGCAGAGCTGATCGATTTGTCGGCGTTTCTGGCGGCCCTGGGGCGTTTGCCGGAGTTTACCGTGGACCAGCTGGAGTTTGCCCGTCGCTGGGAGGTTCTGGAGGGGACCGATGCGGCGGCTCATCAGCTTCGCCGGACCAGTTACGCCCGGGCGGCTGCGGATGATCCGGCGTTCCGGTGGAAGCTCATCGACGCGACGGTTGCGGGGGCGGTGCCGCTGGGGGATCTGGATGAAGTGGCCGTCAGGAACCGGGTGGCGGACGGGGAGCGGGGAATCAGCGTGGCGAGAACGCGGCTTGAGGTTGCCCGGGCGGGAGAGGTGCAGCTGCGGTGGAACGACGTCACCGGATTGCAGGCCTGGCTGGATGATGTCCCGCTGACACTTGAACGGGAGATGACCGTGTCTGTGGCCGAGGGGCGGAACCGGCTGACGGTTGTTGTTGACCGGGGCGGACGGCGAGTTCCGCTGTCGGTGCAACTGGTGATTCCGGACGGGTCGACGGCGCGTGCGAGCTTTGCGACTTCGCTCCCGTGAGTGGGCTTCATCGAGAAGTCGCAGCGGCCGGGATATGTCGTGTGTGTGAATCACCGGGATTGTGAGGGAATCGAGGCACGGATGAGTCAGTTTCAGACGGTGGCGAAGAAGGGAGAGATCCCGGCGGGTGAGGGGCGTGCGTACGCCGTCAACGGTCGGATGGTGGCGGTGTTCTTCATTGACGGGGAGTACCGCGCGATCTCAGACACGTGTCCTCACATGGGGGCTTCGCTGGCTGCGGGATATGTGGAAGAGGGGGCTGTCTACTGCCCGTGGCACGCGTGGCGGTTCGATCTTGAGAGCGGTGCGTGGCTGGATGCGCCCAGTTCGAAGCTCTGTGTCGAGACGTTCGATGTGCGCGTGCGGGATGGGGAAATCCAGGTGCATGTCCCGGATCCTCCGCCGCGGGGCGGATGACCGTTGAAATGGCCTTGCGGTGGGGAAGGAGAAGGGGTGAGAATGCCGATTGCAGCAGTTTCTCCGGAGATGCGGAGTGATTGTGATGCGGATCCGGCAGGAACTGTGGAGGTCAGAGAGAGGAGTGCCGGTTTGCCGGCACGGCAAAAGTTGCCGACAGAGTCCTTGACACGGGCGCCGAAGAACATATAAGGGAACTCTGAAACGGCACGGTGCGGAGTTCTGCGCGTGTCGTCCCCGCCGCGAAGCGGCTCCCGGAACTGGTCCGCGTTCGCACAGATTCCTACCCCGACGCAGATAATGGCCCTGCCATGCGTCACACGAGGCAACGCTGCAAGATGGTCTGAAGTCAGCACGTAGTGGTTACCTGCTGTTGCGACAGGCTGTCGCCTTCCGAGTCACCCCACCTTTAGAGATTCAGGAAAGCATCATGGCGAACCCGAACCCTGCCCTTGGCTGTGCACCGCATCATTTCCGCAGTCTTTCGCGTCGCGGGTTTCTCCAGGTTGGCTGCCTGGCAGGGACGTCGTTGACGTTGCCGCAATTGCTGCGGGCGGCTCTGAAGCAGTATGAGCACTTCGCGGGAACCGCGAAGTCGGTGATTCACATCTTCCTGCCTGGTGGGCTGGCCCATCAGGAGTCGTTCGATCCGCATCCGTACGCTCCGATTGAGTATCGGGGTGAGATGAAGCAGATCAAGACGAAGCTGGATGGTGTGCTGTTCGGCGAGTTGATGAAGAAGACCGCCGAAGTTGCTGACGAGCTGACCATCATTCGCTCGATGACTCACGGTGAGGCGGCCCACGAGCGTGGCACGCACAACATGTTCACGGGGTATCGGCCGAGTCCTGCCTTGCAGTACCCGTCGATTGGCTCGGTGGTGAGTCACGAGTTTGGCAGCCGGAACAACCTGCCGCCGTATGTGTGTATTCCCAGTCAGCCGAACGAGTATGCCGGCAGCGGTTATCTGAGCT
>CAZUXX010000464.1:2568-3752 GCA_964624215.1 uncultured Planctomycetaceae bacterium | reverse complement strand
GATCGCCAGATGCCACGTCCCGGCCGGCACGGCCAGAAGAGGTGCGGACGGCGGAATCCATCCGGCATCAGCTGTGCGAGCGTTCAGCAGCATCAGCACAGCGGCGCCGGCTGCGATCCGGCTGAACGATGATCGACCGCCGGGCCTGCAGGGCTCCGACAGTTCGCGGAAAGTCGACATAGGTGGGCAGCTGAAAATCGCAGATTGTGAGGGGGCCGCATCACTTCCGCAACTGCTTGACAGCGAAATCGCCGTGAACTCGCGATGGCTTTCGACATCCATGGAGCGATGCAAGTGACGTCATCCTGCGGCAATGCAGGCATTTTGTCGTCCCGATGGCCCTGCAATCCTCCTGGGCCGCAACGCGGCCATCTGGAGTAGCCGCCCTCCGCGTTTGAAAGCCTTGTCCGGAAGAAGGCTCCCCCGCCACAGGGGGGAATCGCGGCGTGCTTTTTGCTGTGCGGAACGTCGGGTCGGGCCGGCCATCGTCGATGGGGGAAGTCACTTGGCAGACTGGTGCATCCACATTGCGAACGTCCTGTACCTGCTGTCGTTCGTCGGGCGAGACATGCTCTGGCTGCGGGCTTTGCAGTGCGCCGGGCTGGTCTTCGGGCTGATCTTCTTTACGTGCTCGCAACCGCTTTACGGGCCGTCGTTCTGGCACGTGGTCTTTCTGATCATCAACCTGTATCAGATCAAGGTGCTCCTGGGTGACCGGCGACGAATGCGGCTGTCACGGGAGCAGGAGAACCTGAGCCGGCTTGCTTTCGAGAATCTCTCCCGCGAGGAGTTGGTACATCTGCTGTCGAAGGCACTGACGCATCCACCGAAAGTGGATCGGATCCCCGCGGCCTGTCGCGAGGAACTCACCGAAGACGAGCAGGTGCTCAAGCACGTGGTGCTCGAACGACTCTCCCGCGGGGAGATCGTGAACCTGCTGACGCGACGGATGTGGGGGTCACTGAAGCGGCTCAAGCCCTGGCGTCGCGAGAGGACAGTCTCTCCCTGAGCTGACCGCATTGACGCTCGGCCTGCGGGGCGATGCGGAGCACATCGCCCGACAGGCCCGATGCCGCGACTCGTGATTCCCGTTACTGGAGTGAGGCCGTGCGGGAGTTGTCCTCGGAGGAGGCGACATCGCCGCTGTCGACCGCGGTAGCACCGGCGATCAGGATACGCACAGC
>CAZUXX010000464.1:0-2558 GCA_964624215.1 uncultured Planctomycetaceae bacterium | reverse complement strand
GCCGCTGTCGACCTTCCCCGCCTGAATGGCCTCCTCGAGCTTCTCCAGCAATTCGCGCTGAGAGAACTGATCGTAAAGAACCTTGGTTTCCGCAGGGTTCCCGGCCGGGACGATGATCGTCAGCGGGACGCCGTCGGTTTCGAAGCGGTTGAGGAACTTGCGGATTTCGGGGTTCTTGGCCGTGTAGTCGGCGTACAGCGGGACAATGCCGTGCTTCTCCACGAACTCGCGGGTCGGACGGGTGTTGAGCGCCGTCTGCTCGTTCACCTTGCAGATGGCACACCAGTCGGCTGTGAAGTCAACGAGCACCGGTTTGCCTTCATCCAGCAGTTTCGCGAGAAGTTCGGGGGAAAAGGTCTGCCAGGGGAGTTCGTTTTCGGCATGGCCGCGGGTCGCTGCTTCGACAGCGATCGCCTGGCGTGCTTCGGCCAGTTGCACGGCGTCACGCGACCAGGAAATGGCCGTCGCGATGACGGGTCCGCCCAGCAGCAGAGCCAGAGCGCGGACCGCCCAGCGACGGCGGGCACTGGAGCTGAGGTTGTAAAGCTGGCCGACCATCCAGAGCATCAGGCCCAGTGCGACGAGGATCATCAGCGTGGGGATTATCAGCTCGGAATTGAGTCCGTGGAGGATGTTCAGCAGCCAGACGACGGTCCCCATGAGCAGAAAGCCGCTGAACTGCTTGAACAGGACCATCCAGTTCCCCGGGCGGGGGAGCATGTCGATCAGTCGCGGGAAGCAGCCCAGCAGGAGGTACGGCGAGGCCATACCGAGCCCCATGGTGCCCCAGATCAGAAACGTGATGTAGGACGGTTGACTGAGCGACCAGAAGAGAGTGGCCCCCATGAACGGCCCTGTGCAGGGGGTTGCCAGCAGGGTTGCGAACACTCCGGTCAGGAAGGCACCCAGCAGCCCTTCCTGGTGGTGGTGTCCCCCCGAAAGCATGCCGGGGATGGGAATCTCGTACACCCCCAACAGGCTCAGGCCCATCGCAAAGACAACACAGGCCATCACGATCTGGAATGCAGCGGACTGGTTCTGGGCTCCCCAGCCAAGCTGGATCGAAACGGCAAGCAGCGCCAAGGCCAGGAAGACCGAGATGACTCCGAAGGCATAAAAGGAATTCAGCGCCAGGATGCGGCCGGGGTTCTGGCCGGCCTGCTGGACAAAGCTGAGGACCTTGATCGAGATCACCGGCAGCACGCAGGGCATGATGTTGAGGATCAACCCGCCCAGAAACGACCACATCAGCCACACGGCGAGCGTGTTTTCTCGAGTCGTGCTCTCGAACTGCAGCCGATCGGCGGCTTCGACCGGACCAGACGGTACAGCCCCCTCGAAGGCCACGTCGACGGCGGCTGAGTCCGCGAAGGATCCGACGGCCGACTGCACACCGGCGATGTGAGCCGACTGCTGATCGGCACCGAGCGAGAATTCGACGGTCTTCGGCGGGAAGCAGTTTGTCTTGCAGATCTGGTAGCGGATCGATCCGGCGATACCAATCGGTTCCCCGGAGGAAATCCGGAAGCCCCGGACCCAGGAGACGCGCCCCTCATGGGTCATCGACTTCAGACCGTCCAGATCATGCACCTTGGGCTCCTGCACCGGGATGAACTTGTCACCGACCGGTTCCAAACCCGTGAGATTCGTAAGGTCGAAGCTGGTGGGCACCTCGACCTGGTTCGGATAGGGATCAATGGCATATGTGCGGTATTCGGGCTCCAGCTCCATTGTCACGACAAGCAGAGCACGATCAGACGAAATCGTTCTGAGTTCGAACTGCAGCTCTGCCGGGCCGGCGCTGCCGTTGTTGAGATCCGGGCGGACGCGGTAGGCATGGGCCAGGTCTCCCGGCGCAGCCGCGACCGACTCCACAGCGGGAGCAGAGGGCTGCGAGGAAACCACGATCTCGACGGGAGCCGGGATGTCCTCCGGAGGCGGGAGGTCGTCGACCATGGCCGGCGCGTCCGTCCCGGTCGACGCAACAGTGACGTCGAAGGGGACTTCAAAACGCCGGCAGTTGTCCTTGCAGATCTGGTAGACGATGCGGCCAGTGATCCGGGCCTCGGACGGCGATGTTCCATCGAGCCTGTACCGCCGGCTCCAGGTGACACTGTCGAAGAACTTTTCGACGTCCCGTTCGAAGGCTTCGTCGTACCCGCGTTTGGCCGGATGGTCCGGGGTGAAGCGCTCGTCGAGAGCCTTGAGCCCGCTGGCGGAATGCACGTCGATCTTTGTGGCAGCAACGAACCCGGGATCCTGCGAGTAGGTGTAATACCCCTCGGGCAGCTCGACCTTCAGCGAGAGCCGGATGACATCGTCTCCCTGCGGTGACAGGGTGACGGTCAATTCAGGATCGGGCTGCGCACGGCCGAGCCGCGACACATCTCCGGATCCGAGAAGATCGAGGGGATCGCCCAACTGGGCGAAGGCGGTCGCGGTGACCAGCAGGAGGGCGACGAATGGTCCGCAGAATCGGGCAGTCAGGCGAGCCATAGGGGCAGGTACTGAAGCGGGCATGCAGGAACGGATCAATCCATTTCTATGCGATTCCCGCA
>CAZUXX010000463.1:0-3753 GCA_964624215.1 uncultured Planctomycetaceae bacterium | reverse complement strand
GCGGTGCAACCTGGACTTCACGGTCCCAACGGGGACGCCGAGCTGATCGGCGATTTCGGGCATCGCGCGGCCAGCGTAGAGCGCGGCAAACGTTTCCGGGTCGACGCCATTCCCCTCCTGCAGATCCTCGACCGCGTTTCCTCCGCCGGAGAGGATCAGAAACGCGTTGATCTCGTCAGTCACCGGCGTGTAGCGCCCTTCCTGACGCAGAATCTCCTTCGCTTCTTCGAGGGCGGCATGGATCTCCCGGATCTTGTTCTCGGCGGTCTCACTGAGCTCGCCATTCGCTCTGGCCTGGGCCCGAACGGTGCGGGGCGTCATCAGTTCAAATCGCCCGGCCACGTAACCGACCGTCAGCATCACCAGACCGAAAACAACCGGCTTCCAGCGCAGCATTGCAGGATTCCCGTGAGAATGCGGCCGTCTGCCTGGGGAAGACAAGGCGGCCTTCGTCAGATGCATCATCAGGATTGTTCTGAGAGAATACCGGCCGCTCGCAAGAGATCGCAAGCGGCGTGTGGACTTCGTGTTCAATGCGTCTGACGTTCCAAACCATCTGGCAGATGAACCTATGGACGTCCTGCTTCTGTCGCGCCTGCAGTTTGCGCTGACGATCATGTTCCACTACCTCTTTCCGCCCCTGACCATCGGGCTGGGAGTAGTGCTGGTCTACCTCGAAGGTCGCTTCCTGTGGACGAAGCAGCCTTTGTACGAACAGGCGGCACGATTCTGGACGAGAATCTTCGGACTCAACTTCGCTCTCGGAGTCGTCACCGGAATCGTGATGGAGTTCGAATTCGGGACGAACTGGGCGGCCTACTCCCGGTACGTCGGAGACGTGTTCGGTTCCGCGCTCGCCGCAGAGGGGATCTTCGCCTTCTTTCTCGAGTCGGGATTCCTCTCGGTGCTGCTGTTTGGCTGGGATCGCGTGGGACCGAAGATGCACTTCTTCGCCACACTCATGGTCTGCCTGGGTGGCATCTTCTCCTCGATCTGGATCGTGATCGCCAACTCCTGGCAGCAAACGCCGGCCGGTTTCGAGTTGCGCGAACACGTCATCAACGGGCATGTCTTCGAGAGAGCCGAGATCACCGATTTCTGGGCGATGGTCTTCAATCCGTCGACCATGCACCGGCTGGTACATGTCTGGCTCGGCGCATTCATCCTCGGTGCGTTCTTCGTAATGAGTATCTCCGCGTGGTACCTGCTGCGGAACCGCCACATCGAATTCGCCAAACGCTCGTTCACCGGAGGCCTTTTGCTCGCGACCGTATCGTCGCTGGCCCAACTGGTGAGCGGTCACCTGCAGGCCGAAAACGTCGCCGAGCACCAGCCTGCAAAGCTGGCGGCGATGGAAGGTCTCTACAAGACAACCACCCGGGCACCACTGCATCTCATCGGCTGGCCTGATGACGACGCGCAGCAGGTCCACTGGAGCATTCATATTCCTGCCGGACTCAGTCTGCTACTGCATCAGGATGCCAACGCCTCCGTTCCCGGACTGGACGACTTGAAGGAGGACTGGGGCACCCCGCCGGTGTGGCTGACATTCCAGTCGTATCATCTGATGGTCGCCATCGGAATGCTGTTCATCGTCTCGACGCTCATCGCCTGGGTCTTCTACTGGAGGGGGACACTGTTCGAGCAACGGTGGTTGTTGTGGTACCACGTGTTCGCTGTCCTGCTCGCCTTTGTCGCAAACGAAGTCGGCTGGGTGGCCGCCGAAGTCGGTCGGCAGCCGTGGGTCGTTTATCCGCAGTTGATCAACGGCCAGGTCGTCGGCGGGCTGCGGACCAGTGAGGCGCTTTCGGAGGCCGTGAGTGCCGAGCAGGTCCTCGGGTCGATCATTTTTTTCGGTGTCATCTACCTGCTGCTGTTCGCGCTCTGGATCATGCTCCTGCACGGGAAGATTTCACACGGACCGGATCTGGAAACCATACCGGCAACTGCGGAAACCCGTGGCCGGGGTCTGATGACCGCAGCCTCGGAACTCGTCGGGCACGAAGGTTCGATGACGACCCCGCATGAACGGGATGACGTGGTTCCCCCCAAGACGTCGGAGGAGGCGTGAACATGGATTTTGCGATCCTCTGGTTTGTCCTGCTGGGCGTTCTGCTGGCAGGCTACGCGATCCTGGACGGGTTCGATTTCGGGGTCGCACTGCTGCACCCTGTCGCGCGGACCGACCAGGAACGCCGGATCATGATCAACTCGATCGGCCCCTTGTGGGACGGGAACGAGGTCTGGCTCGTTACCTTCGGCGGTGCGATGTTCGCGGCGTTCCCCGAGGCCTATGCGACTGTGTTCTCGGGAATGTACGAAGCGTTCATGCTGGTGCTGGCGGCCCTGATCTTTCGCGCCGTTGCCATCGAGTTCCGCGGGAAGCTGCACTCGCACGGTTGGCGCCGGTCGTGGGACTGGGTGTTCACGATTGCCAGCTGTGTCGCATCGCTGACATTCGGAATCGGTGTCGGTGATGCGATGGCCGGGGTGCCACTGGACGAACGGGGGATACTGCGAGCGTCGTTCCTCGACCTGCTGGGGGTCTACCCGCTCCTGACGGGGATTCTCACGATCGTCATGTTCGCCATGCATGGCGGACTGTATCTGCAATTGAAAACCGAAGGGGACCTGCGTCATCGACTGCGTCGGTGGACCTGGTGCGGCTACTGTCTGTTCGTGGTCCTGTTTCTGCTATCAACGGCCGTGACGCTGCTCTGGTTTCCCCGGGCAACAGCGAACTTCGAGAACTTTCCGGCCGCGTGGACCGTCGTTGTGCTGATGTTTCTGGCCGTGGCCAACATTCCGCGGTGCCTCCGATCCGGAAGGGACGGTCAGGCCTTTCTCTCGTCATGCTGCACGATTGCCGCGCTCGTATTCCTGTTCGGGGTCGCCCTGTTTCCCAATCTGGTGGCGTCCACTCCGAATCCTGATCACAGCCTGACAATCCGCAATGCAGCCTCGTCTGACACAACGCTGCAGATCATGGCGCTGATCGCCGCACTCGGGATGCCGTTCGTGCTGGCCTATTCGGCAGTCGTGTACTGGACGTTCCGCGGGCCCGTGAAGCTCGACAGCACGAGCTACTGACAAACCGCGTTATCAATCGTCGATTGTTGCGACGCGAAGTTCATCCCTCATGCGAAGGCGTACAGCCCCGCCATTACCAGCATCAGAAGCATCGGCGTGCATCCCGCGCGATGAGCCGGCTCCATGCCCGTGCGGGCCATGACTTCCTCGATTGCTTCTTTCGACTCCTTCAGGCCACACCCGGTCGCTTTGCGATAATGCTTGATCGCGGCAATTTTCCCCCGCTCGCGCAGGATCCGGACAACGTCTTCGACCAATGAATCGTTCATTTGTGGAATCCCCAGGTCGTCAGTCCCCGTTCCCGGCAATCACGTCCACCGGTCGGAACCGGTCCAGCAACGTCGTGTCCGTCACAATGCCCGGATGTTTGTACTGGATATCGCCCCCGCCGTGTCGCGCGATCTTGTCCTGGACGTAGTCTTTCCAGGCGCGGGGAGGCAATCGCCACAGCCGGGGCGGTCCCAGACAGCTCTCACGACGGCGGGTATTGTACAGGAAGTTGATCTCCTGCAGTCCGCGATCGAGGCGATTGACGAGCTCTCGGGCGGTCGCGGCATCAGGACAGTCACCATGTTCCAACAGCACGATATAACACGGCAGACCGTTCTCAGGTCGAAAGGGGACGGCGGTGGCGTAGCCAACCGAGAGGCCGAGTTCGTCCGC
>CAZUXX010000462.1:2187-3755 GCA_964624215.1 uncultured Planctomycetaceae bacterium | reverse complement strand
CAACTGGACGCGGATTTCGAACCCCAACCAGAAGGTCATTGCTCACCATCAGGTGATCGGGACAAACAGTGCCAATGACGACACACATCGGCACCTCGGGCTGCTTGGGCCGTCGATCAACTTTGCGTCCAAAGTCGACGGAACCGGTGCGGTGCCCGACGACAATGATCTCTTTGCGGCGTTCGCGAGTCGTCACCCCGGTGGTGCTCAGTTTGCCTTGCTCGACGGGAAGGTGACCTTCGTTTCCGAGAACATTGATAATACAGTGCGTCTCGGACTCGGTTCCCGGGATGGCGCCGAGTCGATTCAAGTTCCTTGAGGCGGTCCTGCAACTCATCAGAGAGCATCCGGCCCCCGGGTCGGATGCTTTTTTCAATGGCAGTTGCGGCTTGCCCGTTCAACCCACAACAAGCTGGTTTAACAATGCACTTCGCCCGCAATGGTCAGGTTCTCCTTGCTGTCATCACCCTGTTGCTCGCCGGTTGCGGAGGAGGCGCGTCAGACCCCTTCGCCCGCGTTCCCGTGAGTGGAACAGTGAAGGTCGATGGGGAACCCGTCCAGTTCGGCACGATTACCCTCACCGGAGAGAAAAACACGCAGACTCAGGAAACGGCCCAGGCGATTCTTGCGATTCGCAATGGCGAGTTCTCAACCAAATCCGGAGGACTTGGCACGACCGCTGGCAAGAACGAGGTTGTCGTCACCGTGTATGGCTCCGATCCCGATACCGCCGACCCGGAAGGGCCCGCCCCCGAAGTCGTCGGTCACTGGAAGTCCGAAACGGAAGTCACCGCAAACACACCGCTGGATTTCGACATCCCGGCTGGCGAATTGCAGAAGTAGCGTCTTTCCCGCAGACAACGGCTCCTTAGACCTCGTCTGAACGCCGCGGAAACAATGTGGGACGCACGTTTGCTCGGGGGGGTGAGGGGCGACGTCGCCATTTCGGGAGCGGTCCCCATTCGCAGACACCCCGGTTGATCCTCACCGGGATGTCTCGTGGACCGTGCGCTCTTGGAATGAGTGTCGATGCCCTCTGTGCAGCGAACACCGATGATGCCCTCATCCAGCCGGTCACGGAGCGTCCCGGCGCCCCCTCCAACATCCGGACAGGCTTCAAGCCCGCATCCTCCTCATGCCACTCGACCGCTCGCAGATCCAGCAGCTCATCCCCCACCGCGATCCCTTCCTGTGGATCGACGAAGTCCTCGAACACGACGACTCGCGGCTGCTGGCCCGCACGCTCGTTCGCGACGACCTCGATGTCTTTCGCGGCCCCTATCCCCACTTCCCCGTGCTCCCCGGCGTCCTGCAGTGTGAGGCCGTCTTCCAGGCCGGCGCGATCCTGATCGCACTCGCCCACGCTCCCGACCCGGGCAAGGTCCCGGTCGTCACACGCATCGAAGGCACGCAGTTCCGCCGCATGGTCCGGCCCGGCGAAACCCTCTTGATCGAAGTCGTGCTCAGGGAGCAACTGGCGAACGCCTGGTTCCTCCGCGGAAAGATCACCGTCGACGGCAAAACAGCTCTCAGGATCGACTTCGCCTGTACCGCCGCCGAAGTCGACA
>CAZUXX010000462.1:0-2177 GCA_964624215.1 uncultured Planctomycetaceae bacterium | reverse complement strand
CTGAACCTCTCCCCGTCGGCACGCAGCACCCGTGCCGACTCAGCAATCGATACCTCCACGACCTGCCGCCCTCGTGGCTTGCGCCGCCCGCTGCGACTGCGGTTGCAATCCACGAATGACCCATTCAAGCTCCGGTCTGCGAGTTCTGTTCACGATGTCCGATTGCCACGCTGATCTTCGATGTCCGATACGTCAGATCGATTGTTGCTGGTCACGGGAGCGACCGGGCTGGTGGGTAGCCATGTCGCCGAACGGGCGGTCAAGGCGGGATGGCGCGTGCGGGCTCTCGTGCGGATGCACAGCGATATCCGCCTGCTCCAGAAATGGAGCGTCGAACTGATCACCGGCAGCATGACAGAACCCTACTCGGTGCAGGGGGCCGTGCGGGCTGCAACCCACATCGTGCATTGCGCCGCAAAACTTGGCGACTGGGGACCGGTCGAACCGTACCGCGATGTCAATGTTCGCGGAATGGAATCCCTGCTCGAAGCGGCATCGAAAAACGACAAGCTCCAGCGGCTGGTGCACATCAGCTCGATGGCCGTGTACCAGCCGCGGGATCACTTCGACACCGACGAATCCGAACCGTTGAACAAGGTCGGTGTCGACAGCTACGCCCTCACGAAAGTCGAGGCCGAGGAGCTCGCCGATCACTATGTCCGTCGCGAGAAGTTGCCTGTCGTGACCCTGCGGCCGGGGTGGATCTACGGCCCTCGCGACCGCGTCGTGCTCCCCCGGATCCTCGACCGATTGCGACGCAGACGCTTCCTCTGGCTCGGCTCCGGCCAGCAGCTCATGAACAACGTCTACGTCCGGAATCTGGTCGACGCCATCTTCCTCGCTCTCGAACACGACGGCGTCACCGGCGAAGCCTTCAATATCACCGATCCCCGGCTGGTCACCAAGGAAGAATTCTTCGGGACGATTGCCGACGAAGCGGGCGTCCCGCGACCAGAACGGCACCTGCCCCTGGGGGTCGCGAAAGTCCTTGCGACCGGGATGCAGGGAGCGTGGAAACTGCTCGGAGCCGATCACCCGCCCCCACTCTCGCTCGCCACGTGGAAGATTCTCGGCCTCAACCTCGGCTACTCGATCGACAAGGCCCGCAAACAGCTCGGCTACGATCCGCAGGTCGACTTCCAGGAGGGAATGAAAACCACCATGGAGTGGTTTCGCAAAAAGGGCTTCTGATCAACCACCCCCCCGGCCTGAGCACAACATGACGCCCGCCCGCTTGCGGCTTGCCATTGCCGGTCTGCTGACAATCGCGGCAATCACGCTCTGGGCCATGGGCCGACTGTGGTGGTGCGATTGTGGCCGGTGGTTCCTGGTCACCCTCGACGCCTTCGGTCCGCACACCTCGCAGCACCTGATTGACCCGTACAGCATCACCCACGTTCTGCACGGGTTCCTGTTCTGGTGGCTCTTCCTCTGGATCCGCCCGGTCCACTGGAACACGCTCGCCGTTCTGACCCTCGAAACTCTCTGGGAAATCGTCGAGAACACCCCGTTCGTCATCGACGTCTACCGGACCGGAACGGCCGCCGTCGGCTACAAAGGAGACACGATCCTCAATGCGCTGGCCGACATCCTCTGCTGCTGGCTGGGACTCCTCCTCGCCCGCCGGCTCGGCCTGTCGAAATCAGTCGCCGTCTTCATCGCCGTCGAAATCGCCCTGGCGTTGTGGATCCGGGACGGACTTCTGCTGAACATCCTGATGTTCATCTGGCCCAGCGAGGCGGTGAAAGCCTGGCAACTCGGCGGGTAAGCGGTGGCGCCGGGGTGGCCGGGGAACATCCCCGCGGCGCAACTTGCCTGCCAGCATCCTGGCCGGCGCAAAAAGAAAACCCGCAACCCCTGACGGGTAGCGGGTTTGTGCAAAACGAGGCCGACGGGACTTGAACCCGCAACCCCCGGATCGACAGTCCGGTGCTCTAACCGATTGAGCTACGGCCCCAACTCGTGTTGCGACATATTATTCGGAGTTATTCATCAATTTCAAGTCAACCCCTCGGAAAGATTTTCGCCCTCGCTGAGACCGCCGCTTCCAGGGGCAGGTTCGGGGAATTTTGCTTTTTCGCCGGTCTAAGGAGTATGGACGGACTGCGGAAACCCTGCGGTGAGGAAGACTCGCCTACTGGCCTGGAAACTCCCGCGAACGGAAATCGTCGGGCCGT
>CAZUXX010000461.1:3433-3767 GCA_964624215.1 uncultured Planctomycetaceae bacterium | reverse complement strand
GCCGTGGCGATCAGCCCCAACGGAGCCACCCACTGGTCCGACATCGCCTTCGATCCCGCTCTCCCCGAGCCCGTCTGCATGGGGAGCATTGTCCGCGGTCCCGTCCTTCCGAAAGACTCGAAACCCTCAATCCTCTTCGCCAATCCCCACAACGCGGAGTCTCGCACCCGACAGAACGTGACCATCAAACTCAGTCGCGACGACGGCAAGACCTGGCCCATCAGCCGCACCCTCGAACCGGGGCCCAGCGGTTACTCCGACCTCGCCGTCGGACCCGACGACACCATCTATTGCTTCTACGAACGCGGGCCCGGCACCCGGACTCTCACCATGG
>CAZUXX010000461.1:0-3423 GCA_964624215.1 uncultured Planctomycetaceae bacterium | reverse complement strand
CTGAGGAGATCCCCCGCCACCATCAGCCCCCCGCTCAACCGCGAAGGCCGCCGTCACTGTCGGTCTGTCCAAACGCTTCACAATTCCGGAAGCCGCCGCACGATCT
The DNA here is from genome assembly GCA_964624215.1 of uncultured Planctomycetaceae bacterium. Taxonomy (GTDB): domain Bacteria; phylum Planctomycetota; class Planctomycetia; order Planctomycetales; family Planctomycetaceae; genus CAZUXX01. The sequence continues at coordinate 3,317 of CAZUXX010000461.1, read as the reverse complement.
CCTCCACAAGCTGCTGTCCCGCGTCACTCTCGAGATCGCGCGCCACCACCGAATGCCGGAAGGGCAGCACCACCACATCATCGACTCCTTCGAGACAACCGCTTTCAATCGACACCACCCGGTCACCCAGCCCGGCCACAAGTTCATCCCCCTCCAGCAGCGGACGAACCCGCGGATCAAACAGTCGCGCAAAACGGCTCCGCTCGCAGCACCCCTCCCACCGCTTGATGACACCAGCCGACTCCTCTTCGTCCAGAAGGCCGGAAGACCCCAGCAGGATGCTGTAGCGCACTCGTTCGTTACGCGGCCGCGAATTCAGCGTCGACAGAAACACCGAATCCGGTCGCAAGTCGCTCCGGGCTTCATTCAGCCCGTCCGCCGCAGCCGCTCGCAACGCCGAGTCAATCTCTGAGCCGCTTCGCAGATGCTCCCACCAGTCCAGCGTCAGCGGAACCCGGGCCAGCTGCGAACCGTGATTCGGCGGAGCAATCATGATCAGCCGACCCACATTCCCCGGATCGAGGTCCGGGTCCTCAATCACGGCACGCGTGACCAGAGCCCCCATCGAAACCGCCACGACCACCACCTCGCGGTCACTCCGGCGACGCAGATCATCCAGTTCTTCGGCCAGGAGCTCTGCCGAATCCTCGAGCGGACCGTCATTGGGATACGTGAAAATCCCGCACTCGTACCCCCGCGTTCCGAGACACTCCCGCAGACCCTCCAGACTCCGCGGCGTGCCGTTCAACCCGTGTACCACGATCACCAGCGGATCATCTCCCTCATCGAATCCGCGGGGCAGGGCGAGCCCGTAGCTCCCCTCATCACCCAGCCGCTCCCGCACCAGCCGCTTGGCCAGCCGCACCCGCTTCCGCATCCGGTCACGATCAATCCGGATCTGCAAGGCGGCGTCGCCCCCCTCACGGACCACCCGGCACCGCACTCCCCCACCGGTCGCCAGCGACACGGCATACAGCGACAAACGCGTCGACCGGTCTTCCAGATCAAGCGTCCCCTCCGGCAACAACCCCTGAATCGCTGCACCATCGAAGTCGCATTCAGTGAGCAGCCGCGCGCCCACTTCATCCCACCCCACCACTCCCCCCGTCGACGGAATCGTGAGCGTGCACCGCCGCTCCCGCGGCTCGGCCGCGCACAGCCCATCAACGCAAGGGCCACAGACGGTCACGAACAACACCAGCACCACCGCAACTCGTCTGACGATCATCAGCACTCCCTCCGGCCCGATGACGCGCGAACTCAGACACCTCATCCCATGTTACCAGCCCGTGACACGCCGCACCGCCCGCAGCAGATATCCTCAGAGCCAGTCCTCTGTCCTCTCCTCCTACCTCATCCGCAGGAGACGCCGCGATGCAACGCTTTGCCTTGCTGACGACCGCGATCGTGCTCGTGGCAGCAGCCTGGATCGCCAGTGGAACCAGTCCGACAACACTCGCCCGGCAGCCCGCCATCACCGATGCCACTCCGTCGGCCCTCGACCAGAGCACTCCCACACCCGACAGCCCGCACTTCATCGTTCACGAGTGGGGCACCTTCACCAGCTTCTCCGGCTCCGACGGAGTCCGCATGGACTTCCGTCCCCTCGTCGACAACGACCTCCCCGACTTCGTCTTCGATCCCGTCCGCCAACGCGGTCAGGGACTCTTCGCCAAACCCGCCATCCGCTCCCGACAGCGGATGGAAACTCCCGTCACCTACTTCTACACCGACCGTATCAGACAGGCTCGTGTCAAAGTCGGCTTCCCCAACGGCCTGCTCACGGAGTTCTACCCGCCGGTCCACCGGCTGGGCCCGGAAATCGCGCCCAATCTCAAAGTCAACGCCGCCGCCTTGCCTCCCGATCTCAAAGAAGGGGAACTCGACTGGGGCACCGTGACCCTGCTTCCCCAGTCGGCTCTCAAACCCGACATCGACGACGAACAGCTCGCCGACGCCATTGCCCGCCAGGCCTTCTCCCGACTCCCGCCCGGCGGTGATCCCGAACCCGAACTCTACACCGGCGACCACTACTACTACGCACGCGACACCGACTCCGCACTCGTCCACGTCCGTCTCTCGCCCGGCGACAAGAACCTCTTCCGACCCACCGGCGACTTCTTCGAAAAGTTCCTCTTCTATCGCGGCGTCGGCAACTTCGACCTGCCACTCACCATGGTCGCCACCGACGAGGGCCAACTCCGCATCAGCAACCACGGCAGCGAGTCACTCCAGGCCCTGTTCCTCGTCCGCGTCCAGGGCAAGACCATCACCGCCACTCACCTCGACGACCTCCCCCCCGGTGGATCGATCACCACCACCCTCCCCGAATCTGCGATCCGTACCAGCGAACTTGCCGCCGAAATCTCCGCCCGACTCACCGGACTGGGACTCTTCAAAAAGGAAGCCGACGCCATGGTCCGCACCTGGCAGGACTCCTGGTTCAAAGAGCAGGGGACGCGGCTTCTCTACGTCATCCCCCGGTCCCTCACCGACGAACTGCTCCCGCTGACGATCGAACCCGCCCCGCAGGAAACCGTCCGCGTCATGGTCGGCCGGCTCGAATTCCTCACCCCAGCCGACGAAACCGACCTCGAGCAACTCGTCGCCCGGCACGCCCGCGACCGGGCCGAATACCGCAAGCGACAGCAGCAGGGCGAAACCGGCATCACCGAACCGGCCATTCCCCGATCGCTCCGCGAAATGGGTCGCCTCGCCGAACCCGCACTCACCCGCATTCGCTATCTCACCAGCGATCCGCGCATCTCGCAGGAGGCCCGGCAACTCATCGACGACTTGCGACAAGCAGAAAACCGCGGCTGATACCGCACCTCGCCGATCACAGACGCCTGCGCGGCCTGACTCTCGGGCGACGCCCGAATCCGGCTTGCCCGCCCAATCGTCCTTACCCGTTCTCCGACTCGCGCACCTGCACCTGCAGAGCACCGAGCAGTTGGGTGATCTGCCGTTCCTTCTCGCTGATCCACATCACGTTCTCAAGCACGATCGCCCGCTTCTCGTTGCTCGGGTACAGAATCAGCCGACCCGAGCCCAGCAGCAGATACTCGAAGATGTCGTTGATCTCCTTGCTGATCCGCAAATGCGGAGCCGAGTACCGTTCAAGATTGCTCAACATCCCGTGGTGATGCAGCAGCTCGTTCGGACGCACCTCCCAGTAGTCGAACTTCGTGTTCACCGCGACGCCGATGTAGATGATCCCCATCACAATCGCGAACACGTAATAAAACGTCGCATTCGCAACCGGATCGATCGACGACAGCATCTCCCCCAGCCGCGGCAGAAAATCGGGGATGTAC
>CAZUXX010000460.1:0-3767 GCA_964624215.1 uncultured Planctomycetaceae bacterium | reverse complement strand
GAAGGAGGCGGACGAGGAGGAGTCACATGCGTCACGGTCGGCGGCATGATGCCGATGAGTGCAGACTGAGTGAGTGAATCAGCAGACTGAGTGAGTGAATCAGGTGGGTCAGTTTCGTTTCCAACGTGGACCGTCGCGGGCCAGTCGATCGTTGACTGGTCTTTCCGGTTCGTATGCGAGCAAGCGGTGAGACGTGTCCCGTTCTGATCAAACCACGATGACACAGGATCAGAAAGTTGTTGCTCTGATGAAGCTGCTCGGGACCGAGGTCACCGAAGCAGTCCTGTCGCAGTTGCGCCCGGCGCGGGCGGCACAGATCCGGTCACAACTGAACGATGACGCGGTGGCGGTCTCTCCGCGGAAGCAGCTGAAGATTCTGGAAGAGTTTCATCGGGCGATGGAGCTGATCAGCGGCGACTTTCCGGGGCTGAAACTGTTTCAACCCGAAGAGACGGCGGAGAGTGACGAGCGGGCCTCTGCGGGGCCGCGTGCTGCCCCGGTTGAGGAATTTGTTCCGAGCGGAGATCACTTGGCTGATCTGGAAAGGATCCAGGCTCATCAGGTGGCGGCGGCCTTTCAGGAAGAGCAGCCGAGGAGCATTGCGGCGGTGCTGAGTCAGCTGTCGCCACAACGGACGGCGGAGATCCTGAGTCTGTTCCCGGAGAAGAAGCGGGAAGCGGTTGTGCGGGAGCTGAGCAGCAAATCGCAGACGCACCCGGTGCTGATGGAGCGTATGGCGGGGGCGATTCTGGCGCGTGCCATGACGATGCCGTCTGAACCGCCGGAGAACGCGAACCGGATTGCCCGGCTGGCGGCGGTCTTGCGGGCGATTGATCGCGGGCTGCGCCGGCAGATGCTCGACGCGATCCGGGAGGAGGATCCTGAAACGGCGACGGAACTGCTCGAACAGCTGTACGAGTTTGACGATGTCAAGGGGCTGAAGGACCGGCAGATCCAGCGTCTGCTGGGAGAAGTGGATGCGACGACGATCGCCACCGCGCTGTATGGAGCGGATGAAGACGTGCGAGAGAAGCTGTTGAGCAACCTCTCCCGGCGGGCCCGTGAGACGCTCGAAGAAGAAATGTCGTTTCAGGCGGATGTGCCGGCGAAGCTGGTCGAGCAGGCGCGGAAGTCGGTCGCCCTCGCGATCGCGAGACTGGATGAAGAGGAGTCGTGATGTTGCGTTGTATGACGTGACACCGACGCGACCAGGGAGCTGGCAATCAGGATATGACGAGACACCGGATCACCTTCGATCGGCCACTTCTCCAGGTGCGGGCCGGGGGGACTGCGCGGATCGTGGAGCGTGCGTTGCCCGCGCCTCCGGCCGAGCCGGCGGTGTCTGAGGTGCAGCAGACCCTGGAACGGGTTGAGGCGCTGCTGGCCGTCGTTCTCGAACGCATCCAAGAGAGCTGTGCGCAGCGGGAACAGTCGCTGCGTGAACTGCAGGTTGTCGCCGTGGAGCTTGCTGTTGCCGCGGCGAGTCATCTGGTTGGCATGGCGATCGATCGTGGCGAGTACGCGGTCGAGGCGGTGGTAGGAGAAGCGATTGAGCGGCTGGGGCTGTCGAAGCCGCTGACGGTGATGCTGCATCCGGAGGATCTCGAACTGCTGCAGGCGCGGATCGAGGCGCAGGTTCCAGAGTGGGTGGCGTCTGTTTCACTGCAGGCTGAGAGTCGCCTGCAACGGGGGGACTGCCGCATCGAGACTCCCGGAGGTGTCGGTCTGGCGGCCGAGGCGGGAGCCCGGCTGGCGGACCTGAGACGACACTGGATCGAAGGACTGGACGATGCTCAGACTGAACGTCGACGCGATGCGGGAAGCGCCGGCCCGCTGCGACGGTTTCCGGATCGTCGGGAAACTGCGTAGTGTGCGGGATATCCTGACTGCGACGCTGCCTGCGACGCTTGGCGAGCGGTGCGAGATTCTCGTACCTGACGGGCCGCGCGTGCCTGCAGAGGTCGTCGGGATTGATGGTGAGCAGGCTCAGCTGATGTGCTTTCGCTCGGCGGCGGGTCTGTCGCCGGGGCTGCCGGTCGTGGCGACGGGGATGCCGCATCGGGCACCGAGTGGTTCGGCCCTGGTTGGTCGGGTGCTGGATGGTCTTGGTCAGCCGATTGATGGGCGTGGACCGATCGCGGTCTGCCGCTGGAGTTCGCCACTCGGTCCGGTTCCTGATCCGCTTGGGCGCCGGAGGATCACGGATGTGCTGGTGACAGGGCAGCGTGTGATCGATGGTCTGTTGACGATTGGCCGGGGGCAGCGTGTGGGTCTGTTTGCCGGGAGCGGCGTGGGCAAGAGCACGCTCCTGGGGGAGATTTCGCGGGTTGCTGATTCTGACGTGAACGTGATTGCGCTGGTGGGGGAGCGAGGTCGCGAAGTGCGTCCGTTCCTGGAAGACTGTCTGGGGTCTGAGGGGCTGGCGCGGTCCGTCGTGGTGGTGGCGACTTCGGACGAGACGCCACTGATGCGGATTCAGGCGGTGCGTACGGCGATCGGGATTGCGGAAGGGTTCCGGGCGGAGGGAGCAGACGTGCTGTTTCTTCTGGACAGCCTCACGCGGCTGGCACATGCCCAGCGCGAACTGGGGCTGGCTCGCGGAGAAACTCCCGGAGCCCGGGGGTATCCGGGTTCGGTGCAGACGCTGCTGGCTCAACTCCTGGAGCGGCTGGGTAACGATGAGGCGGGTTCGATCACCGGATTGATCACGGTGCTGGTCGACGGGGATGACATGGACGAGCCGGTGACTGACGCGGCGCGATCGATTCTGGACGGGCATATTGTTCTGGATCGCAAACTGGCGGCGCGGAATCACTACCCGGCGGTCGATGTGTTGCACAGTGTGAGCCGTCTGTACCGGGACGTGAATTCGCCGGAGCAGTGTGAATGGGGGGCGCGGATCCGGCAGATTCTGGCGACCCATCGGGAGGTTGAGGATCTGGTGAATCTGGGGGCTTATCAGAAGGGGGCGTCCCCTGTGATCGACAAAGCCCTGCAGTTAATGCCGGCTGTGACCCGGTTTTTGCAACAAGGGGTTGGCGAAATCTGTCCAATCGACGAGACGGTTCGTTCGATGAAGGCGATCTCTGACGCCTGGGGTTAATTCCTGCGCTGGTGGCCGATGACCGCGGCCTGTGCCGCCACGCAGGAGGCAGGCGGATACCTTCCTGAACTCGCATGAAGCGATTCGACTCCTCATTGACGCGCGTCCTCCGTCTGCGGCAGCAGCAGCGGCACATCAGCGAGCTCGCGCTTGCCGGGCACCTGGCTGCGCTGCGTGAGGTTCGGGAGGAGCTGTCCCGGACACAGGGGCGGCTCGCCGAGGATCGTGCTGCGGTTTCGGAGGCGCTGGGAGGTCGACGCTTCGGGGCCGCGGCTATCCAGTGCGGTGTGGCCCAGTTGCAGCATCACCTGGACCGTCTTGCCCAACTGGAGCAGCAGGAATCGGAGCGGGCTCGCGTCGCGGCTGAAGCGCAGCGAAAGGTTCAGCGTCTGAAGATGCGCGAAACTGCCGTCGAGCGGTTGCTGGATGAACAGCGCGCGCAGCATCGGCGGGAACAACTGCGAGATGAACAGATTGCTCTGGACGAGCATGCGCTGCGGCGGCGGTTTGCTGTCGCAGTGAACCAGGTGAGGGCCGACAGTGATGGGTAGGATCGTCGTGATGCTGGGCTTCGGGGCGATGGTGTTTGCCGCCGCGGCCGGTGGTTCGTGGTGGTGGACGTCACAGCAGCAACGGGCCGTGGAGGCAGGGAGTGGTCCGACTG
>CAZUXX010000459.1:3410-3771 GCA_964624215.1 uncultured Planctomycetaceae bacterium | reverse complement strand
TCGACTCGCGAATCGGGCTGCTGGCACGAACGGGTCCCGGGCCGTTGTCGACCCGGGACGTCGTATCGTCATCACCAGCGACTGGAACCGATCCACGGGGACGGGGCACCGGCGGCATCTCGTCCTGCGGCGGTGCCGGTCGTTTGTCATCCGGACACTGCCACAGGATTCCGGACCGGATCTAGTCGCGGTTGGCGACCAGTTCGCGATCCTTGCCGGATTCGACGTTCTCGAAGTAGCTCGCGACCTGGTCTTCGATGTCTTCCGGAACTGCCTGGTCTGCCTCGACCGGGATTGTGCCGCTGAAGTTCGCTTCAGCGTCCACCATTTTCTGCCGCACGTCCAGCTGCTTGTGAATCTC
>CAZUXX010000459.1:3092-3400 GCA_964624215.1 uncultured Planctomycetaceae bacterium | reverse complement strand
ATCATCGATTTCCAGATGCGCAATCGTCTCGGCCGCCTCGACGCTCCGCAGCCGGGCTTCCAGACGATCGATTTCGACTTCCAGATCCTTCCGGGCCGAGAGCATCTCTTCCAGCCGCGATTTCATCGAATCCAGCGCCTCGCTCTTGGCAAGCAGGCTGGCCTTGTCGCGTTCAACTGCATCTTTGGCGACCTTGAACCGGTCGAATCGCTGGGCCAGATCCTTCTGAACCTCCTTGCGATCGAACTTGCGACGGGCATACACGAATTCGGTCTCCCCTGACTTGAGATCGTCACTGAGCGTCAGGA
>CAZUXX010000459.1:1851-3082 GCA_964624215.1 uncultured Planctomycetaceae bacterium | reverse complement strand
CTGCTGCCGGGCAATCGACTTCTCGAGGTTGGCGATCTCGACTTCCTGCTCGGCAATGACATGCAGGGACTTTTTGATCTCCGGAGTGAGGTTGACCACCTCCTTGCGTGCCCGCTCGATCTCGAACTCGAGCGGCACCTCACTGCGTACCGCGGTGCGGATGTTGTCCGCCCCGGTCGTCAGATAGCTGACCGCGTCCTTGCCGAAAATGAAGGTACCGACCGCTGCGACGGCCAGCGTTCCGATTGCAACTTTCTTGACCATGATTGTCTCCCCGGGAGGTCGGTCTGCCGACGTTGCGGACTGAGGCTGCCGCAGCCGGCCGCTCCGGCCACGGTCTGGGGAGTCATTCGCAGGGAGATCGGAAATCTTGAGACAGACTTTCTGATTTTCCGCCGGAGAATCGCCGCCAAGTTCACAAGTGACTATACTGCCGTGACTTGCGAACATCCGACTTCCTTCGGAAGCTCACGCATCGCGACCATCCCGGGAGAAAGACCGGGAGATGCACGGGGCGTCTTCGTCATTTGGATGAAAATTTCCCATCCCGGCCAACGCGGGCTAGTGTTGACGGACAGACCCCGGTATTCCGGAGTGCGTTCGACGTCGCAGCGACACCACCGGGCCGCAGCAGGTCGCAAGATTACCTATCTGGACCGACTGATCAGGAACCGCCGTACCCACGTCGTGGCACGGTTCAGCACAGTGACCTGCGCAGCCGATACCCGGGGTGTCACTCCGCCCGTCACAACGCATTCCTGCCTGCTGTTCCTTTGAACCTGTATCCACGACCGATGCCCGAATCCATCGACACCCTTCGCCAGGAGAACGCCCGGCTGCGGGAAGAGGTGGAGGCGTTGCGCACGCAACTGATCCAGTCGCAGAAACTCTCCTCCGTCGGAGCCCTGGCCTCGTCGATTACGCACGAGTTCAACAACATTCTCACGACGGTCATCAACTACGCGAAGATGGGGCTGCGTCACAAAGACGCCGCGACCCGCGAGAAGGCCTTCAACAAGATTCTGATGGCTGGTCAGCGAGCGTCGAAAATCACGACGGGGATGCTCGCGTATGCCCGGAACCGTCCTGATCGACGGGAACCACTCTCCCTCACCCGACTCGTGGAGGACGTGCTGGTCCTCGTCGAGAAGGACTTGCAGATCAACCGGATCGAGGTCGAGACCCGGCTGGCAGACGATGCGTATGCCGAGGTCAATTCCGGCCAGATCCA
>CAZUXX010000459.1:0-1841 GCA_964624215.1 uncultured Planctomycetaceae bacterium | reverse complement strand
CCGCCAGGCAATGCAGCGCGGTGCCGGAGAAAAACTGTCGGTGACCGTTCGCTCCGATCACGACCAGCGGATTGCCGAGATCGTCATCAGCGATACCGGCTGCGGGATCCCGCCCGACAAGCTCGAGCAGATTTTCCAGCCGTTCTATTCCACCAAGACGTCCGACAGTCAGGGACAGGGAGGAACGGGGCTTGGCCTTTCCCTTTGTCGCGATGTGATCGAATCGCACCACGGGCAGGTCGATGTGCAGAGCACTGTCGGTGAAGGGACGACCTTCACGCTCCGCTTCCCGCTCGTCGATGCTCCCCGGCTCGGTTCCGCTTTCCCGTCGCGGTCGCTGACCCCCGCGGCCGGTTGAGTGCCCACGGTCTGATCGCGAGTCCTCCACGGCGACTGCGCTCGGATTCCGCCGGACGATGATCGACCGTCTCTCGTCTCACGGCAGGATCGACAGCGTCATGACGACGGCGATGATTCCGGTGATTCCCAGGACGATCCACCACAGGGGACGCCCCTCCCACTGCCGCGAACCACGAATCTGGAATTCACCACACATCGGACACTGGTCGGCGTCTTCGTAGATGTCGGCTCCGCAGTGGCTGCAGGGAACGGTTACGCTCTCTGCATCGTCATGATCGTCGTCGAATTCGTCGTCGTCGTACTCGTCATCCCAGTCGGTCATCGTCCGTCGTCGGTGGGAGGTTCCCGGCTGAGTCGTCAGCGATCGTTGACCCGTCTTGCCGGGCAGCCTACATCGTCACAGGCAATATTGGCGAGTCGCGAACGAGGATGGACGGGGAAACCCCATGACCCAGACCCCGGAAGAGGCGGGAAACGCAGCCGACCCGAACGACCGACCGGCCGAGCGCGTTCGTCGCTGGCAGAGAATGGTTCTTGCCCTGCTGCTCGCATTGCACCTCGGGCTGGGGCTGCACACCGCGCTCTGCAAGACCGTCACCCACGATGAGATCTGGCACCTTCCGGTCGGCCTGCGAAATCTCCAGACGGGAACCTTCGACGCCGATGTTCTCAATCCGCCCCTCGCGCGAGTCTGGGCAGCCCTGCCCGTCCGACTCGCCGGTGTGACAGCGTCAGACGGAGTCGACGAAACGGCCATCGCCCTGCGGTTCATCGAAGAGCATAACGACTTTCTGACATGGTACCGCTGGGGACGCGGGTTCAATCTTCTCTTCTCTGCAGCGACGTTCTGTCTGCTCGTGAACTGGTGCCGGCAGCGACTGGGGACATCTGCCGCACTGCTCGCCGGAGTGCTCTACGTCACCTGCCCGAACATTCTCGCACATGCGAGCCTGGTCACTCCCGATGCGGGCACCATGCTGGCGTTTACAATCTGCTTCGTCCTGACCGACCGGTTTCTGAGCCGCCCTGCGCTGTGGACGGCTGTCGTCGTCGGTGCCGCTCTTGGAGCGGCGCAGGGAACGAAGTTTACCTCTGTGGTCCTCCTGCCTCTCTTTGTCCTCGCCTGCGGCATCGCTGTCGGGATCCGCGCCTCCGGCCGGGGACGACTGGCAGGGCTGGCCCTCATCTCGCTGGTGATCAGCCTCGTCGTATGGAACGCGACGTATCTGTTCGATCAATCATTCCAGCCACTGAGCCGGTTCGAGTTTCGAAGTTCGGCGCTACAGTCGCTTCAGTCATTCTTTGCCGACTGGAAACGCCTGCCGGTTCCGCTGCCGGCGGATTATCTGCGGGGCGTCGACAAGCAGCGGTTTGTGATGGAGCAGCCCCACCCGATCTACCTCAACGGCGTCTGGAGCGTCCAGGGTTTCCCCGACTATTTCGTGAGGACGATGCAGTACAAGTTCCCGCTGCCGCTCCTT
>CAZUXX010000458.1:0-3788 GCA_964624215.1 uncultured Planctomycetaceae bacterium | reverse complement strand
TCGAGCAGCGTCGTCTTTCCGCAGCCGTTCGGCCCAACGAGTCCAATTTTCTCGCCCGCGCGTACGTCAAAGGTGACGCCCGTGAAGACCGGTGCCCGGTCGTACTGCCGGCTGAGATCCCTTGCTCCGAGAACAACCATGTTTCGCCAGTGAATCAGACTCTTCTGTATGCAGCCAGGACTGCAGGATCGTGCCGCGTGCGGGGGGACCGCTGATGTGGCCCTTTCCGCCGAATTGATGCCGCATCGTAGAAATCAACGGGCCGACGGGCGAGAGGGGAGCGGTCGCCGTGGGGGCAGTAAAACCGGATGGCAGCCTACCCTGCCGGAACGAGCCGGTTGCGGACCTGTTCGCTTGCGGCTTCGAACGGAACGACGATGGCCTCATAGGGCATCAGGTGGTCGTGCTCGACATTGTCGAGGGGAGAGGTCCCGGTGGCGCAGTATTGCGGTGCCTCCGAGCGGAACAGCAGTTGTGCCGGTTCGGCTTCCAGCGGTTGGGGCAGCGAGGACATGTTGAATCGACAGACCAGACGCTGGTGAGAGCGGGGATCGCCGGCAGACTCCATTGACTGCAGTGAGTTCGTGACGGGGCCGCGCAGAAGTTCGATCACCGGTCCCGTCGCGGGATCCGGTGCAAGACGGGCGACGCGATCGGTCCAGTTGCGAAGCGCAGGCCACTGGCGTCGTGCCTCGAGGAGATCGTGATAGAGTTGCCTCAAGCCGGCGGAGTCACTGCCTTGTGGCCACTCCCAACTGAGCCGCGACTGCTCGAAGGTTTCGACGCTTTGCGGGTCGGGGACATCTCCCTCGAGGGCATAGTCGCGTTTGCGACCGGAACGCACGCCTTCGATGAGTGCAGGATCTTCAAACGAGCAGAAGTACAGAAACGGGTTTCGCTCGCCGTATTCCTCCCCCATGAAGAGGAGTGGAAGATGCGGTGCCAGGAGCATGAGGCTGGCTGTCAGCCGGTGGACAGCTGGCCCGACGAGGCTGGTGAGCCGTTCGCCGTAGCCGCGATTGCCGACATGGTCGTGGTTCTGGATGCCGATGACGAAGCGGTCCCCCGGTAATCCGGCTGCCGGTGCCCCCCAGCGGCGGCCGCGGTAGCGACTGTACCCACCGCTGAGGACGAAGGTGTTTTCGAGTGCCTGGGCAATCTGCTGGATGTCGCCAAAGTCGCTGTACTTGTAGTGGCGTTCGCCGGTCACGAATGCCGCAACGGCATGGTGGAAATCTTCGTTCCACTCTGCGCTCAGGCCATATCCGCCGCGCTCGGGTGGCAGGAGCATGCGAACATCGTTCATCAGGCTTTCGACGATGATGTGGACCTGACGATCCGGAGCGACGGCCGAGGCGACTTCCTGTATCTCGCGGAGGATGTGTCGCGGGCTGTTATCGAACATGGCATGCACGGCATCGAGCCGGAGGCCGTCGAGGTGAAATTCACGGATCCACCACTGCACATTCTCCAGCACGAAGTCCCGTACGGCATCGGACCCGCGACCGTCGAAATTGAACGCCGGTCCCCAGGGGGTGCGGTAGCGATCTGAATAGTAGGGGCCGAACTCGGAGATGTAGTTCCCTTCGGGTCCGAAGTGGTTGTAAACGACGTCGAGGATGACTCCGAGACCGGCGCGGTGTGCCGCATCGACGAGCCGCTGGAGTCCGCGAGGACCTCCGTACGTGTTCTGCACAGCAAAGAGGTGAACGCCGTCGTATCCCCAGTTGCGGCCGCCCGGGAACTGGCCGCAGGGCATCAGTTCGATGGCTGTGATTCCCAGATCGCGCAGCTCTTTGAGCCGCGGGATGATCGCATCAAAGGTGCCTTCGCGGGTGAAGGTGCCGACATGCAGTTCGTAGAGGACCAGGTCTTCGCGGTTGATGCCGGACCACCCGGTCTGGGTCCAGTGAAATGTTTCGGGGAAGATCAACGCCGTGGGGCTGCCAGGGTGAACAGGGATCGGGCCGCACGTTTCCGCCGGGAAGCCGGTAGGCGTACGGTTGCCCCTCGGCGATCGCATCGAGAGTGACTTCGTGATAGCCCCACTCGGCGGCCTGCATCATGACGGGACGGGGTTCCGGCTGGTTCATGAGCAGCAGTTCGACCTGCTCGCTGTGCGGCGCCCAGACCCGCCAGCGCACCTCGCCCGTCTCCGTTCGATGAGGTACGCATCGGAGGGGGAGGCGAAGGTCATCCATGTGGGATCGATTCCGGAAAGTTGGAGGCTGCGCCGCGACCCGCTGTCCCAGTTGCGGCGGCGGGGGCTTGCTTCTGAATGAAAGCGGGCTGCCGAGCAGCGTCAAGGCCTTGCGTCGAACGATCGAGTGACGCAGGCGGGGCGACGTCTCGCGGCAGGAGTGGCCGGAGCCGAACTACCGGGGACTTTCTCCGGTGGACGCAGCCTCCCGCAAAACCTCGAGCAGGCGGGCGGCCTGGCGTTCTGCGCTGTGGTGCTCCTGCACCCACGCGCGGACATGCTGGCGCCAGCGTTCCTCCCGCGGCTGCGCTGCTTCGCGCCTGAGCGCCGCGGCAGCCATATCGAGATCGTCATCACAAACGAGTCCGGCACCGCTGGCGCTGAGGAAGGCGTCGCCCACCCGGAGGGAGATGATCGGGACCCCGGAAACGGCAGCCTGCAGAAAGACATTCGGAAACCCCTCGAAGGCGGAGGTATTCAGGAAGACGAACGCCCGGGAGAAGACAGCGGGCATCTGATCAAACGGGACCGAGCGGATGATCGTGATATTGGGGGGCGCCTCGTGGCGCAACCGGACATCGATTGACGCAATCCGGCCGTTCATCAGCATCAGGAACTGCAGGTCCGGACAGCGGCGAGCGAGCTCGATGCACAAATGCGGCCGCTTCGGTTCGTTTTCGGCGCGACCGATCCACAGGACATACGGCCCGGGAGGAAAATCGTGAGGGAGAGGATCGGATGCGCGGCGGACCCACGTGTCGACATCGATCGGGTTCTTGATGACGGTCGCCTCGCGGTCGAAGTGCTTCCGCAGGAGATCCCGCTGCCGGCCTGTCTGGGCGATGATGCGGGTTGCGCTGGCGACCAGCCCGGCCCCCACGGCTGCGGGGGTTCCGTAGATATCGCGACCCGTTCCGCCTTTTCGAAACTGGGGTGCCAGGTCGCCATCGGACCCGAGAAAGAGGACGGAGGGCAACCCGACTGCACGGGCGGTGCTGACCGCGCGGGCCATCAGGGGAGTGACTCCGAACGTCAGGACGACGTCACAGGCACTCTGCGCGATGGCCGGCCACCGTGAGTCGCAGGGGGGCTCGGCTCCCCGAATTGCCCGCAAGACTCCCCACGCAGGCAACTGCCAGAGGAGAGATGGTTTCCAGCGGTGGACACGCAGGAACGGGAACCGGCGGCCGATCTGGACCGACTGGTCCAAGCGGGCGCGCAACCAGCGGACACGATTGAACTGCGGGATGATGCGGACCTGCTCAACGAACGGGGTCCGCGATGCGTGCGGGTGATCGACGATGAGCGAGACGCGGACATCGTCGCGCCGGGCGAGTGTTCTGGCGAACAACCAGCCGCGGGTTTCCAGACCGCCGAAGCTTCCCGGGGCCGTGGGCACTGCCGCCGGATAGGCCGACGGCAGTACGAACAGCACGTTCAGCGGGGGTACGGAGCGGTCGTGGTGCACCGTTCCGGCTCAGGCTTTGAGCAGGCCCTTTTCCTCAAGGTACGCGATGACCTCGTCGGCGAGTTCGTCGATTCCCTTGGTGTCGGAATCGAGAACGATTTCGGGCTGGAGGGGCTCTTC
>CAZUXX010000457.1:919-3802 GCA_964624215.1 uncultured Planctomycetaceae bacterium | reverse complement strand
CCAGCGGCATCGAACGGTAACCCGCTTCCCCACCTCCGCTGAGGATAAACACCTGCACCATCGGTACGGTGAACAGCAGGGCCACCGACGCGATCAGAATCGTCCGCGCCGAGCGGGTCCATGCCACCTTCAGTTCCCCACGCGTCATCCGGTGCAGCACCGCCGTCACCAGCGACACCACGAGAAACACCGTCCCCGGCAGCAAGAGCGGCATCGACCGGAACGCGACCCCGGTCCCGAACAGATCCATCTCCACAGCGGCCGCAGCCAGCACCGGCTTGACTCCCAACGCCGGCACCCGCGTGATCACCAGCAAAACGCCCACCAGCAGATACGGGATCCACGCCATCCCCAGCGAGATCGGAGCACGCAGCCGCTCATGTTCCTGCTGCAGAGCCGCCTCCCGACCGCTCACCCACTCGCCCGGCCACTCCGCTGCAGGAGGAAAGTCCCACGCCTCTCCCCGCGGCGTCAAGCACTTCAGCCGCGCCAGACCAATCATCACCGCCATCCCCACGAGTCCCCCCACCAGTGAGGGAAACTCCGGACCAAGCAGCCCCGCCACCAGCACGTACGGGATCGTCATCGCCAACGCGGCAGCCACCGCAAACGGCGCCGCCGCCAGTCCCTCCTTCAGCGACCGGTTCGCTCCGAAGAACCGTGTCAGCAGACTGACGGTGAATAGCGGGATCAGCGACCCCACAATCGCGTGCAAGACCGCGACCTTCACCCCGATCTCTCTGAGCAGTTGCGGAGTCGAGAGATCCTCGAGCCCGTTGTGCACCCCGTACAGAATCGGCGTCCCCACCGCCCCGAACGAAACCGGCGTGCTCTGGATGATCATCCCCACCATCACCGCCGCCAGAGCAGGAAAGCCCAGGCCCACCAGCAGCGGAACCGCAACAGCGGCCGGCGTCCCGAATCCCGACGCCCCTTCAATAAACGACCCGAACAGCCAGCCAATGATGATCGCCTGCACCCGACGGTCCGGCGACACCTCGTTGAACGACTTCCGGATCCGCGCCAGACCACCGCTCGCTTCCAGCGTATTCAGCAGCAGCACCGCACCGAACACGATGTACAGCAGCTCCACCGCCATCAGCGCCCCTTTGACGCTCGCCCCGACCAACTGAGCCGTCGGAACCTTCCAGACGAACAGAGCCAGTCCCGCCGCTGTCAGGTACGACAGCGGCATGACCCGCGTTGCCGACCATCGCAGCCCCACCAGGAGCACCCCCACAATCACGATCGGCAAGAGCGTTAACAGAGCGAGCATGCGTGAGGGCACTCGACAGTCAGGGACTCTGAAGCGCATCCGGCAGACGTGTCCCGCCGCTGGCGGCATCAGCCTCGAGCGGTGCAGACCTTTTGTCGACCAGACGCCGCCACAAGATCAGAGTCTCATCCTGTCGAGTTTCCCTCACACACTCAACGTCGCTACGTCAATCACGCAGCCTACAGGACTGTCAGTCCACTCAGGGTGAGCTGAGCAACCGCAAAGCCACCTTTGCCATCGCTGATGGTGTAATCCACCGTCACCGCAGGCGCGAGATTCAGAGTGACCACATAGGCCGTCACTTCGCCCGTATCCGAGATCGTGATCTGGACACCATCCACGGTCACCGCCGTCCCCACACCCGTTCCGTCGGTAATCATGCCCGATCCCGAAACACCGACGCCAACCACCTTCAAGGTGTCCAGCGCGTCCGGATCGTGGTCAGCAGACATTCCGGCGAAGGAAGCGTCGACAGCCCCCGTCAACACGTTCCCGACATAGGTTGGCGACAACTGCATCGCGACAAGAGCGAGCGCATTCGGCGTCGCGGTGTCGGAAACCGCGATCGGATTGTCGTTGCCTCCGACGAGCGTGATGGTCGCGGTGACCTCCTGATCCGACTCACCACCGGTCCCGTCGTTGACCATCAACGTCAGCGTAATCACGTTCGATTCACCCAGAGACAGGTCCGTACTGCCGGAATTGACCGCAGCGGTCCCGTCCGCGTTGAGGGTAATCTCCGTTCCATCAACGGTCGTCAGCTGGTACGTCCCGTTGCCCAGATCGGTGACTGCGACCGGAGTCGCAATCGTGGCATTCCGCGACTCGGTCACTCCCACCACCGACTTCAGAACCACCGGTCCATCCGGATCGTCGACCACGGTGACAATGTCGACCACGTCACTCTCGGCGCTCGTGACAGCAAGGCCCACGGCGGGGTCGTCCGCCCCCTCCACCGTCACGGTGACGATGGCCGTCGATGTCCCGCCATGACCATCGCTGACGATGTACGAAATCCGCGTCGATGCGGAGTCACCCACGTCGAGATTTTCGAACTCTCCATTCGGGTCAAACTGCACCTCTCCATTCGGAAAGACGGTAAACAGTCCGCCCGCGTCCCCGGCAATCGTCGTTCCTCCGGGGGCAACCGTTTGTGTCGGACCTCCCGGCAATCCAATCCGCGTGACGGTCAGCGAATCTCCTTCCAGATCGTCGTCGTTCGCCGTGATGTCGGAGTACACCACGACGTTGCCGCTGTCTTCACCGACGACCGCCGCCAAATCATCGGCAGCCTCCGGAGCGTTGTTCGCTCCCACGATCGTCACGGTCAGTGTCGCGGTGTCCGTTCCACCATTGCCATCGTTGACCGTGTACGAAATCGAAGTCTGCTGGGTCGTACCACCCGCCAGATCGATGCCCGTGCTGTCGAAATCAACCGTTCCGTCCGCATGGATCGTGAACAGACCGCCATTGTCACCCGCAACAGCCGATCCGATTCCGGACGCCAGACCATTCACCTCACTGACAAACAGGACGTCATTGTCCGGATCGGTGTCGTTCGCCAGCACGTTCCCCAGGTTCAACGTCACCTGGTCCTCGGCGGCATC